>WGAI01000058.1 GCA_015489175.1 Caldifarciminota bacterium
CCTCAGGAAATGGCCGTCAAAGGGGATGGAGTCGAGGTTCGACTTCACCTACGAGCCGTTACGCGACGAGCTGAAACGGTTCCTGTGGGTTATTGCCATGTTCCCCTCCGGGATAGTCCCTGAGATGCACCTGAAGATTTTCAGCAGCATTAAATTCTCGGAGGACGATGTGCCCCCGTTCGGTGAAAGGTGGGAGGAGTTGTGGGACGAGCTTCTGAAGCGCAGACAGTGGGTGAAGCCCTCCGGGCTCAGAGGATACTATGAGATGCATCCCGTGGTCAGGGACTACATACGGAGAAAGGCTAAGAAGGCCGATCCTGAATCGTTCGACTCCTTCGAGCGCAGGTTCGTTAAGGTGATGGTGTCTATTGCTTCGGATCTCAGCTCGCATCTTCAGGCCAGTGATGCAGCAACTTATGTCCGAACCGCTGCAGTTGAGCATGACAACCTTCTCGGCGCACAGAGAACCGCACGCGAAAAAGGGATGTGGCAGGAGGTGCTCGACCTTGCCTATGCATTGAACGAGCTTTTCACCCGTTCGGGCCACTGGTCTGACCGGTGGGAGGTGCTGAAAAGCGGCCTTGAAGCCGCACGAAAACTGGGAGAGCGTTGGGACGAAGGCGCTATGCTGAACAGCCTCGGCAACCTTGCCATGGATCAAGGCCAATACGATGAGGCGAAGGGTTATTACGAGCGTGCGTTGAAGGTCTTCGAGGAACTCGGTCAGAAGGCAGAGATGGCGGCAGCATTGGGCAACCTCGGCAACCTTGCCGCTCAGCAAGGCCGATATGATGAGGCGAAGGGGTATTACGAGGAGTCATTGAGGATCAAGGAGGAGCTTGGCGACAGGTCAGGCGTGGCTTTGACGCTGGGCAACCTCGGCAACCTTGCCATGGATCAAGGCCGATACGGTGAGGCGAAGGGGTATTACAAGAAGTCATTTAGTATTAAGGAGGAGCTTGGTGACAGGGCGGGCGTGGCAACGACGCTGACCGGCCTCGGCAACCTTGCCTATGTTCGAGGCCGATACGAAGAGGCGAAAGGGTATTACGAGGAGTCATTGAGGATCAAGGAGGAGCTTGGTGACAGGGCAGGCGTGGCTTCGACGCTGAACAACCTCGGCGAACTTGCCCGTGTTCAAGGCCGATACGGTGAGGCGAAGGGGTATTACGAGGAGTCATTGAGGATCAAGGAGGAGCTTGGCGACAGGGCGGGCGTGGCAACGACGCTGAACAACCTCGGCAACCTTGCCATGGATCAAGGCCGATACGGTGAGGCGAAGGGGTATTACGAGGAGTCATTGAGGATCAGGGAGGAGCTTGGCGACAGGGCAGGCGTGGCTCGGACGCTGGGCAACCTCGGCAACCTTGCCTATGTTCAAGGTCGATACGGTGAGGCGAAGGGGTATTACGAGCGTGCGTTGAAGGTTTTCGAGGAACTCGGTCAAAAGGCAGAGATGGCTTCGACGCTGACCGGCCTCGGCACCCTTGCTCGTGTTCAAGGCCGATACGGTGAGGCGAAGGGTTATTACGAGCGTGCGTTGAGGATCAGGGAGGAGCTTGGCGACAGGGCGGGCGTGGCAACGACGCTGAACAACCTCGGCAACCTTGCATACAATCTCAACGAACCTGAACTTGCTTTCAGGTTCACCGCCATAGCGCTGTCCCTGTTCGCATCTATGGGACACGCTGATGCTCAAAAAGCCGGTGTGAATCTCGTCCGTTATGCCCGAAAGCTCGGTTACGATGAGAAGAAGCTCGAGGCCGAGCTTAACAAAATCGTTCAGGAGTTCGAGCAGCGTGGGTTTGAGCTGGTCGATGAGCTTCTGAGGGAGCTTGAGAAAGGACTTTCGTGAGATAATAATTCACTCGAAACGAGGAGGTTCTGAAGATGCAAGAGGAATACAAGCCTGCAACCAACCTGCGGGATGCTTACAACGCCTGCCATCCCGACAGGCCGCTTGAACCCGATGACCCCCGTTATGTTGACCTTAGCGAACATCGAGGCGGTTTCAACCTCGTCGGTAGGCTCTCATGGAGCATCGAGAACACAAGACCGACAGATTACCTCAAACAACTGGTTTCAGGTCATCGTGGCTCTGGTAAAAGCACCGAACTCAAACGGTTGCAGCGCAAACTCGAAAAAGAAGATTTTATCGTGGTGTATATCGATGTCGGCGAAACTCTGGATTTGGGTGACATCCGATACACCGATGTGCTTCTCGCAATCACGAAAGGCATTTTTGAAGCAACACAGGAACTGGGTGTGGACGAAAGACTGCTCGAAAATATCATTAGATGGTTCGCAGTGGAAACCGAAGTGGAGACCGTAGAGAGGTCAGAATCAGCGGAACTCGGCACAGAGACGAAGGCTGGCATCAATACCGTGTTTTTGAAGTTTATCGGTAAGTTGATGATGGACATCAAAATGGCGAGTAGCAGGCGCAGGGAGATACGGCAGAAGATCGAACGAAACCTCGGCGATTTCATCGACAGGATCAACAAACTCATCAAAGATGCACAGCATAGGGCTTCAAAACATGGCAAAAAGGGACTCGTCGTCATCGTTGATACACTGGAAAAAATGGTTTTCCATAGGTTTGAAAATGGACACACATCCTATGAAGACCTGTTTGTCCATCATGCTGACCAGCTCAAAGCTCCGGAGTGCCATGTCATCTACACCGTGCCGGTCTGGCTCGCATACAGCACAAACCTTTTCAATCTCTTTCCAAATGCGCCGGAGGTTATGCCCATGGTCAAAGTCAGGAACAGAGACGGAAGCCCTAACGATGCGGCTATATCTGCACTTTTTGAACTCATTGAAAGGCGCGTTGACATAGATAAGGTTTTTGAATCCAAAAAGATTGTTCGTAACTTTATCGAGTTGAGTGGCGGTTCGGTCCGCGACCTGCTCAGGTTGATTCGTGAGGCGTGCACGGAGGCGGGCATGGCCGGCGAATCCAGAATCACCTCTGAGGCGGCTCGAAGGGCTGAGACCAAAATAATTAACGACTACGACAGATTGATCCGCAATCAGGACATCGAAAAGCTGGTGAAGATAGCAAAAGAGAAGCCTGCTCCGGACCCCGAAAGTGATAAGTATCTCCTCGATACCCGGCTCGTCATGGAATACATGAACGGCGAAAGATGGTCGGATGTCCATCCGGCTGCAAAAAGAAGTCCAAGGGTCATAGAGAAACTGGAAAAATGACCCAGATTAACGACGATGAGCTGAAAAGGCTTGTCAAAGCCGTCGAGTTTTCCTACGGATTCTCGCTCCTTTTCGCCGTGTGCAATTCTCCATCGTATCGAAAAAGGCTTATCCAATCGATAAAAAATTTGACTTCAAAACCGATCGTTGAAATAGAGCTTGAGAAAAACGAGCCGTTCGACCCATGCGAGCAAATCTCCATCAAACTCCGAGAAGCACCGAAAAATTGTGTTGTTTTTGTCTATGGACTTGAGAAACTTGTCCCATCCGAATCCGATGAATTTGGCGTCAAAATACTTTTGGCTATGAACTGGCGGCGCAGATGCTTTCAGGAACTCGACTGTCCTATGGTGTTCTGGATTCCCGAATATCTCGAACGCCTAATAGCGACCAAAGCGCCCGATTTCTGGGACTGGCGGAGTGGAGTTTTCAGATTCCAAATACCGAAGGAATTCGAGCTGGAGACATTGTCAGCGCTGGCCGGGATGGATGTCAGCAATCTTACCCTTTCGGAGAAGAAGGAACAAATCGACATGTTTGAATCGCTTTATGCGGAATACTCGAAGGGCGAGGAATCTGCGAGCAAGCTTGCACTTGCCGATGTGGCGTTGAGTTTGGGCGAACTCTATTTCAGCCTCGGTCGATATAACGATGCCGAAAAGATGTTTCAAAAAGCGCTTCGATTGGCGAGAGAACTCCACCGACGCGACATTGAGGCGAGGACATTGAACAATCTTGGCATCCTTTCTTTTGAACAAGGTAGATACGGTGATGCGATGCGGTATTTCGAGAATGCTCTAAAAATTGCTAAGGAACTCGGCAAAAAGGCTGAAGTGGCAACGACGCTGGGCAACCTCGGCAACCTTGCCGCTCAGCAAGGCCGATACGATGAGGCGAAGGGGTATTTCGAGAAATCTTTGAGGATCGAAGAGGAGCTTGGCGACAGGTCAGGCGTGGCTTTGACGCTGGGCAACCTCGGCAACCTTGCCGCTCAGCAAGGCCGATACGATGAGGCGAAGGGGTATTACGAGAAGTCATTGAGGATCAGGGAGGAGCTTGGCGACAGGGCGGGCGTGGCAACGACGCTGAACAACCTCGGCAACCTTGCTTTTGTTCAAGGCCGATACGGTGAGGCGAAGGGGTATTACGAGAAGTCATTGAGTATCAGCGAGGAGCTTGGCGACAGGTCAGGCATAGCAACGACGCTGAACAACCTCGGCAACCTTGCCGACGATCTCAACGAACCTGAGCTCGCTTTCAGGTTCACCGCCATAGCGCTGTCCCTGTTTGTGTCTATGGGACACGCTAATGCTCAAAAAGCCGGTGTGAATCTCGTCCTTTATGCCCGAAAGCTCGGTTACGATGAGAAGAAGCTCGAGGCCGAGCTTAACAAAATCGTTCAGGAGTTCGAGCAGCGTGGGTTTGAGCTGGTCGATGAACTTCTGAGGGAGCTTGATGGGGCTATCGATGCCCGGAAAGGATGATTGACACAGTTTCTCTGAAGACTTTAAGATTACACCTGTTATGGCTCATGTGGATAGCGAATTTAGCGAGGATATGAACAGGACCTGTGAGGAGCGCGCGTGTTTGAGCGACCGTGAGGTTGAGATCGTTAAATCCCTGATAGATGAAGTAAAACAGAGCGGCGGCGTCAAGATTGCCCCTATTTTTCCCGATGAGCGTTCGCTTCCCGCTGAAGTCGGCCTGACGGTGGTAGCTCCGGATTGGGCTGGCCTCGTCGAGGCGGTCGCCGGGCTGATTCACTCCAAAGGCTACAACATCATGTATCTCAACGCATTTGTGAAGGAGCAGCACTACGGCGTCGTCCACCTCAGAATTAGGGCCGAGTCGCCCGAAAAGCTTAAGACCATCAAAAAGGACATCGAGGATGTGATGTTTGCCCTTGAGCGCGTGGCGTCGGGCAGCAGCTCAGTCAAACGCGTCCTCCAGATAGGCTTCTTCAGGATGACATCCATGCTCCAGATCAGCGAGGCACTAAAGAAGATCGTTGAGTCCGAGGAGGATTATGTCGAGATCACGAAGCCGGGCGGTGAGCTGGAAAAGTTCATCCTGTCGCGGACTGACGCCTACATACGCGACCGAAAGCCCGAAGACCTCGCCATGCAGGTCTATCAAAATTTCAGGTTTATCCGAAAGTTGCGCAGTCAGGGACATGGGCTCGAGGTCGATATACGAAACGAGAAGACGGCTCAGGGCGAACAGACATGTATCACGGTCGCCGGATTTGAGAGGAACATCTCGATGGACGATGTGCTTGACGAGATACGCGAGTATATCCCGATGTTCAAGATCAAGTATGACAAGCAGTTTGTCACAGCCGATGGCATCATCGTAATCAGAGTTGAGATAACCGACAGGAACGATAACCCGCTCGGACAGGACGAGATAGAGCTCCTGAAGAACCGCCTGAGGGACTGGCTCTCTAAGAGGAGACGGCAGAGGTTCGTCATTTCCAACCTCATCGAGCTTGTTGGCCGCGTGCTGGTGCCGACCCTCCTCGAAGAGACCAGAAGGTCAGGGATGGCTCAGTTTTACATGCTGCCCGAAGATATCGCCAAGGATTACGCTGACTTCATGATCGTCCTTGTCGCACCGGTGCAGGACATTGCCGAAGCGCGCACCATGTATCAGAAACTGATTGAGAAGATCAACACCATCAAGGGAATTAGTTTGCGATCCAACAAGGAACCAAAATTGAGCAACGGTTTTGCCATTATGTTCCACTGGATCAGGGCTTTGACAGCTGAGTTCAAGAGCGAGGAGGAGATCTACATCAGGGTCAAGGAGGCCGTGAGCGAGATTATCGGTGAATTCCACGATTTCGATGAGGGCATGCGGAAGATGGAGCGAAAGAAACTGGATGAGGTCGTCTCAGAACTGCAACAGCGACGGGTTGACATGGCATTTGTTCGCGAATTCTTCTACAGTATGAACGGATTTGAGCGGATTTCCAGGCCAGCGCGGGATATTGCGAGGATGATCTATTTCGGGTATAAATTGCTACGCGATTTCTTCAGGGAAAGCATTGCGTTTCAGGTAGTTAAGCCTCAAAACGGCGGCTCAACGATAATGGCTGGCATTGCTCTGCCCGTCGGAGACAAAAGGGCCGAAAAGTTCATGGAATTGATGGGGCAGGAAAGCAAGTCGCTGGTCAGGATAGACGATTTCGGTTCAACGCTCATCGTCGCTGAGTTTAAGGCGGATAAGTCAAAACCTGACCAGAAGGCGGATATCGAGGAGAAGATCAAAGAGATTCTACAGCTTGATGTTGCGGAAGAACATGGCTCCAATTCCGACGGTCGTGTGCCAGATGCCGATGAGCATTTGCCAGAATCGGATGAGCATGCGCTCGAACCCGAGCGGCATGCGCCCGATGTCGTTGGACAGGCCGCCGACCATGAAGAACGAGTTTCTGATGATGAAGGGCATTCGCCCGGTTCTGACTGTTTGTTGTGAACTAATTTGAATTATGGCCAAAAAGGAGGTATCAAAAATGAAAATAACGCTATCCGTTATCAAGGCTGACATCGGTGGATATGTGGGTCACTCCAGCGTTCACCCCCGTTTGATTGAAACTGCCGAAAGGATGCTCTCTCAGGCACAGGAAAAAGGCGAGATAATCGACTTTTTTGTCACCCGTGTCGGGGATGACCTTCAGCTGATCCTCACGCATACCAACGGGCTGGAAAACGAGAGGATACATAAACTTGCGTGGGATGTCTTCGAGGCCGCCACTGAAGTGGCAAAAGAGCTGAAGCTTTACGGTGCAGGTCAGGATCTGCTTGCCGATGCGTTCAGCGGCAACATCAAAGGGCTTGGGCCCGGCGTGGCAGAGATAGAGTTTGAGGAGCGAAGATCCGACCCTGTCGTGATTTTCATGGCTGACAAGACATCGCCCGGTGCGTGGAACCTACCGCTTTTCAAGATATTCGCTGACCCGTTCAATACGGCTGGGCTTGTGATCGACCCAAAGATGCATCCCGGCTTCGTGTTTGAGGTGCTCGATGTGCATACCGGCAAGATGGCTCGCATATCGACACCTGAGGAGATGTATGACCTGCTGACGCTTATCGGCTCTGTCGAGGATTACATCATCAAAAATGTGTATCGCAAGGACGGTGAGATCGCTGCGACGGCGTCTGTCGAGAAGCTCAACCTGATAGCTGGCGAGTATGTCGGCAAGGATGACCCTGTGCTCATCGTCAGGTGTCAGAGCGGATTCCCTGCGCTCGGCGAGGTGCTTGAACCGTTCGCCTTCCCGCATCTGGTGGCAGGCTGGATGAGGGGCTCGCATTTCGGCCCGCTTATGCCCGTGCCGTTCCATCACGCCAATCCGACAAGGTTCGATGGCCCGCCAAGAGTGATCGCCGCCGGGTTCCAGATCGCTGAAGGCAAGCTCATCGGGCCGAGAGACCTGTTCGATGACCCTGCATTCGACGAGGCAAGGCATCTCGCCAATGTTATCTCGGAATACATGCGCAGGATGGGACCGTTCGAGCCGCACAGGGTCGGGCCTGACAAGCTGGAATACACCACCATGCCGCAGGTCCTCGAAAAATTGAAGGATAGATTTCAATGAGGCTGGGGCGGCATCGCCGCCCGCTTTCACCATATAATTTCGCAAAACTTTAGCAAGGAGAGGAAATGACGGAAAAAAACGGGCTGACGGATAAATTCAAGGCCGGCTATGTGGCAATCGTTGGCAGGCCGAATGTGGGCAAGTCAACACTTATCAACAACTTCTTGAGATTTAAGCTGTCTATCGTCACGCCGAAACCGCAGACCACAAGGCACAGGATACTCGGCGTGCTGAATGGCGAGGGATACCAGATCATCTTTCTGGATACACCGGGGATAATGGAAAAGGTGAAATACAACCTTCACAAATGGATGATAAAACGCGCAATTGAGGCGATGGATGAGGCTGACCTCGTCCTTTTCGTGGTCGAACCGATGCAGCCGACGGAAGCCGACCTCAAAATACTCGATGCGATCAAAGAGCGTAACAAGAAAACCGTGCTCGTCATCAATAAGATCGACCGAGTTCCGAAGGTCGAGGTGCTTCCGGTCATAGACGCATACTCGAAGCTATACGATTTCACCGATGTTGTGCCGATAAGTGCGCTCAAACTTATCAACACCGATGAGCTTTTAGATGTGATAATCAAGAACCTGCCTGAGGGTGAGCCGTTCTATCCGCCTGATATGCTTACGGATAGGCCGGAACGGTTTTTTGTGGCAGAAATCATCAGGGAGAAGGTGTTTCAACTCTATGGAGAGGAGATTCCGTATTCCACAGCCGTTGAGATCGAGGTCTTCAGGGAGCGGGATGAGGAGCATGGCGGCAAGGACTACATCAGAGCTGTTATTTATGTTGAGCGGGATTCACAGAAGGCGATTTTGATAGGTCGCGGCGGACAGGCCTTGAAAAAGGTTGGAATGCGTGCGCGTCAGGAGATCGAGGAGTTCCTCGGTCGGCCCGTTTACCTTGAGCTGTGGGTTAAAGTGAAGCCGAAATGGCGCAAAAACGAGGCATTTCTTAAAGAGATCGGATATTAAAAGGAGGATGTATGGATTACAGAGAGGCTTTTCTTGAACTTCTGGTCATGCTCGCCTTCGTTGACCTCGAGTTCGATGAGGCGGAAAAACTGCAACTTGCGAAAAAGGTCACTCAACTCTATGGGCCAGAAGCTGCTGAAGCGCTCCATCGCATCCAGAAGCGAATGGAGATGGCTACGGACAGCGATTACATCACCGAGAGGACGAAAGAGGCCGTTTCCGTGCTGAAAAACTCGCTGCCACAAAGCGAGTGGAAGAACATCATCAAGGACCTCATGAGACTTGCACTCGCCGATAGAAAGATTGACAGCTGTGAGGCTGCGTATCTTGTCAATGTCTGCCGCATGTTTGATGTGAACTTCGACGAGGTGCTGAAGGAGATCAAAGCTGAGTTATGCAGGTGATCGTATGAACTCGATGATGGCCTTTTCGAGGTCTTCAGGTGTGTAATTCTCAAGCGGGCTCAACACTTTTGACCTGTTTCCGAGTGGTCCCCATCTCGATGGGCCGACCACCGGATTGGAACCGAACAGCGAGATCGTGGGCACTCTCAATGCGGCAGCGATGTGCATGATCCCTGTGCCGCACGAGACGACGATGTCAGAGGCTGCAATCACGGCTATGATCTCCCTCAAATCCGTTTTCCCCATCAGGTTCATGTAACCTGATGCACCTTCAAAGTCGGCAAAATGGCTACCCAACTCCTCTTGCTCCTTTTTACTTCCTGTCACTATGACCGAGATACCGTTGGACAGCAGTCGATTTACGAGCTCAGCGTAGAGATCAACCGGCCAGTTTGGAGATGTGCCGTGCGAGCCGGGATGGACGATGACTCTCGGACGTGCGAGGTGCGATACCCGTTTGCGCCCCTGTTGCAGCTCTTCGTCCGTGAGATAAAGCCGCGGAGGGATGAGCTGCAGGTTCCCTATGCCAAGCGGTCTGAGAAACTGGAGGTTGAACTCAGCTTCGTGCCTGTCGGAGCGGTGCTTGTGCACTTTCACGCGCCTGTTGTAGAGCAAGCTCCACCATCGATAGGCTGTGCCGATGCGGATCGGGATTTTGTGTTTGAAAAATGTCCATGCCGTTTTGGGTCTCGGCAACAGGTCGATTATGACCTGCGGCTTCGTTGCCTCGATAGCGGCTTCAAGCGAGGGGATGACAGCTTTCCTGTCGATGGCTTCGTAAACTCCTATCTCATCGACATCAGGGTGATTACGGAGGAGCGGCGCCTGATATTTCGAGATGAGAAAGATTACCCTCGATGACGGAAGATGTCGCTTTAAAGCGGATGCCATCGGCAGCGTGAGGACGAGGTCGCCAAGCCCGTCTCTGCTGAAGATCGCTATTCTCATGGGATTTAAAGGATATACCTTGAGAGATCTTCGTCTTCTACAATCTGTGAAAGCCGCTTCTCGACATAAGGCGCATCGATGAGGATGTCGGTGATTCCGGGGTTAGGCACCTCGAACAGCAATTCTTCAAGGACTATGCTCATGACCGTGTAGAGCCGCCTTGCGCCGATGTCGTCCGTTTTCTCGTTGACCAGTGCGGCGTAGTGTGCTATGGCGTCGAGCGCCTCCTCAGAGAACTCCAATCTGACGCCTTCGGTGAGGAGGAGCGCCTTGTATTGCTTGACAAGCGCATTTTCCGGTTCGACAAGTATGCGCCTGAAATGCTCCTCGGTCAGGCTATCCAACTCGACCCTTATAGGGAACCTGCCCTGGAGTTCAGGGATGAGATCAGACGGTGCGGCGTTGTGGAAAGCGCCGGCGGCAATGAAGAGGATGTGATCCGTCCGAACCATGCCGTATTTTGTTGTCACCGTTGTGCCTTCAACGATGGGCAAGAGATCGCGCTGAACGCCTTCCCTCGACACATCCGGGCCAGACGAGCTTCCCGAGCCCACGATTTTGTCTATCTCGTCTATGAACACGATGCCGGATTCCTGAACGCGCTTGATGGCTTCGTCAACCACTTCGTCCATGTCAATAAGCTTCTGAGCCTCTTCCTCCTGGAGGTATTTTAAAGCCTCTTTGACCGTCATTTTTCGGCGCCGTTGACGCTTGCCGAAAAGAGTGGAGATTTCGGGCAGGTTGATGTCTATGCCAACGACATTCGACAGGGGCCCGAACGGGTTCACCTTCTCCTCGACATCGATCTCGATAACCTGATGGTCGAACTTCCCGCTTCGCAGCGATTCCCGAATCCTTTCTCGCTGGTAGGACTCGACTTCGCGATCGTAGCTGTAAGGGCGTTCGTAGAGTATGTCGATCAGCCGCTCCTCTGCGAGCCATTTTGCGCGCTCCGTGACTCGTTCCATGTGTTCCCTTTTCACCATGCTGACTGCAATCTCGACGAGATCGCGGATTATGGACGCCACATCGCGGCCTACATACCCGACTTCTGTGAACTTGGTCGCTTCAACTTTGATGAAAGGTGCCCGCGCAAGACGGGCAAGCCGCCTTGAGATCTCGGTCTTGCCGACCCCGGTCGGGCCTATCATCAAAATGTTGTTTGGGGTGATCTCCTCTCTGATCCTTTCCGGCACATGGAGCCTGCGCCAACGGTTGCGCAAAGCGATAGCTACCGCCCGCTTAGCTTTCTCCTGTCCGATGATATATCTGTCAAGGTAGGAAACAATCTCACGAGGAGTAAGCCTGTCCATGTCTTTGTGCATATCCCCAACCTCTAAGACTGGAAAGGGGCCTATTTATCTGTGTGAGGCAAATACTTCTTCACATCAGTTACATCAAAATAGACCATCCATGTCTCTTTTGTATCAGGGCATTGGAGTTTTAGAACATCCAGACTTTTGCCCTTGTGGTCCAGGTTCATCTGGGCTATCACCTGAGCGTGTTGCCCTTTGCCACATTTGCAAATCATGTGTCTGACTATTTGGTATTCCTTTTGCAGAACGCTGAAATGCACGACCATCGGGTTGTCAGCAGGGCTCTTTTTCAACTTTATCGCTATTGCATGCTCTATGCCACGCCCTGAATCACAGGAAATCCGCTCCGGAACCTCATCTTCAAAGTATATTTCGCTCAACAACACGGGTTTACTCGCCATTTAAGAGTCCTCCGATGTATAGGCTTACATTTTCAGGCAAAATTGACTTTCAGGCAAGCACTGTTGACTGCCACAATGGGATGTTTAGGGAAAGACTTGTGGGCTTGACAATTTCTGGATGACTTGACTATCATTAAGCACCATTGCGGGCGTAGCTCACTTGGTAGAGCATCAGCTTCCCAAGCTGAAGGTCGCGGGTTCGAGTCCCGTCGCCCGCTCTTTCTTTTATCATTAAGCAGGAGGGCAGAAATGCCGATCTACGAATACAGATGCAAAAAGTGTGGTTACAAATTCGAGGAACTCGTGCTGCCGGGCGAAGAGGAACCGAAGGTTTGCCCGAAGTGCGGCGGTGAGCTGGAACGGCTGTTCGGAACAGGCGTGGGCTTCATCTTCAAGGGGTCAGGCTTCTACATCACCGACTACAAGAGGAAGGAACAGAACAATTCCAGCAGTAGCGGAAGTGGAGGCAGCTCAACAGATTCCAGCAATAAGGATAAGAAGTAGCCTATTCGTTGTTTTCCGCGACAAGTCTGGAAAAGAACTCTTCAAGTGTAGCTGAATGCTTAATCTCCTCCATTTCCCCTTCTGCTATAATTTTGCCCTTGTCGATGATCACCACTCTATCGCATAACCGTTCCACCATTTCCAAGATATGGGACGAGAAAAGGATTGCCTTGCCATTGGCCGCCATTTCCCTGAGCATCTCTTTTATTTCCATGGAGGTTGTAACATCTATCCCGCTCAACGGCTCGTCGAGCAGGTAAACATCGACATCGACCATAAGCGCGCCCGCAACGAGCAGTTTCTGCTTGTTGCCTTTTGACAGCGTTGAAATTCTGTGTTTCAACTTATCGGTCAGGCCAAACTTATCCAGCAATTCCATGCCTCTGGCAATTTCAACATCCGACGCACTCCGCAGAGCAGCTATGAGCTCAATGTGCTCCATTAAGGTCAGGTGGTCGAAAAGCCCTCCATCCTCAGGCACATAGCTTATGAGTTTCTTAGTGGAGAGCGGAGATTTCGTCACGCTGTATCCGCCCACAATTACATCTCCGCTGTCCGGTTTAAGTATCCCGGCTATTATCTTGATTGTGGTGGTTTTGCCTGCACCGTTCGGTCCGATGTAGCCGACTATGTGGCCGTAATCTACATTGAATGTAATACCTTTAAGCGCATGGACATCTCCGTAACTTTTCTCGAGGTCGACGACCCGTATCGCTTCGCTCACCATTCCCCTCCCTGAATGTCGCCCGGAGACAGGTAATCGCGCCAATTCGGCATGGATGGTTCGTCCTGAGCGTTGGAATACACGAGCTTGTAGTCACCTGTGCCATCTATGTCAACAAAGACGAACTCAAGTCCGCGCCCTCGATAGTAAAACCATGTCTCCTTGTCCATGTCCTTCATCTGAATCCCCGACCTCTCGATCTCATCAGGCGGGCCATATTTGATGTATATCCTGCCTCTGTCGGTGAACCGTCCCTTTTTCTTGCCGATCGAGAAGTGTTCGTCCGCATACTTCACCCGCTCCACGATTTCGGGTATCGTGAATCCGTGTCTGTGCCAGAACTTTTTGAGGAACAAAATCTTGCCCTGATCCGGCATGTCCCTGTATTGATCCATTTCGTCAGGCGAGGCGAAATATTCGATAAACCCGGCGTAATTCAGGATTTCCGTATCAGCCTGCACGACAGCGCCGTAACTGTAAACAAATTCGCGCACGCCATAAGCCGATTTCATGCTGGACAGATCTGTCACCTGAACCCTGAGCCTGTATCTGCCCGTCAAGAGGCCGTTCAGATCCGCTCCTCCCAGAACGACAGCCGTTTGCCCGCCGTCCTTGTCTTTGACCTGAGGCCTTATCGATTTGTAAACCTTTCCGTCCGCATCCTCTATGACAGCTGTTACAACATACTTCCCGGTGTCAGGCACAAGGTTGTTGACCTCAAAAAGGTAGATCAGGGTATCGTGGCCAGGGAAATATGCGTCGAGCGGGTTGGGAACCAGCTTCAGACCATATCTCGAAAAGATAGAATTCGTGTCCGTGCCAGTTGACCATATCAGCTCGATATCCGAAAGGCAGAGGGTGTCAGGCATGCTTGGCGTGTGAAGCATCATCTTCACCGCTCCGCTGAGTTTCTGACCTGCTTCTATTTTCATGGTGAGGTCGTAATCGCCGGGCTGGAGAAACAGGGTAAACATGTCTATCATGAACGGGTTTTCGCTCGATATGTGAGTTCTGATAGTCTGCTCACTTTTTATGGGTTTCTTGCTGCCTGCTCTATCCTTGAGCTCAAGCGTAAGTTTGTAAGTTACCACCCCTGTGTCACCTATCGAGCTGCCGTCGAGCATATAGTAGATGTCGGCTCTATCGAGAGAATCCGATACGAAAAACAGCGATTTGTTGGCATAAAATTTGACTTCTCCGCTCGACACATACACATCATCAGCGTGGAAAAGCGGGCTATTCGTTAAGAGGATAGCCGCCATAAGGATAGACAAGCTCATAATCTCCTACCCCCGATTTATCTACGAATATAAAAACAAGGTTTTGTGAATAGTATCGCCATATTTCGTAAGGCGGTGAATCGAGCTCGAACGGATGTTGCTCTATGTCGTCAGGTGGACCATATTTGATGTAAATCATACCCCTGTCAGTTTTGTAACCGGGAATTGACCCATAAGAAAAGTGGGCGTTTGCGTATTTCACACGCTCAAGATACTCCTCCATGAATTCGTTTTCGGGTGTGCCGGGCGTTGGATCGCGCCTTTTCCAGAATTCATCCCATTCCTTCTGCCTCAGAGAGTCGGGCGCATTTTCGAGGCTGTCTATCTCCCATGGCTCAGCGATGTATGTCAATATACCTATCAAGTCGTTGAAGTCCTTGCTCGAAAGCCTCATGATGTTGAACACATTGAAGCTCAAAACTCTGCGGTCGCTCGTAGCGCCGTCGTTAAATGTGCCAACCAGTTCGTATTTACCCGTTGAGAGGGAGTCTATGCATATTTCAAGCACGGTATCGCCTTCCATCTCAAAAGCTTCTCTCCAGACGACTGAGTCGGTTCTCGCAGGTCTTAGCTCGAATGCCGCGCTGAACCTGCGGCCTGCTCTAACCCAAACGCCCAGTGTGCCTGCGGACACATCCTCCACGGAGACTATCTCTTTAACGCCCTGTCTGTATTTTTTGATATCAATTGGTATCAGGTCACTTACAGGTAGCACGAAATTGCCAAGTTTCAGTTTGCTGTTGAAAAGGATATCCCTGTTCTCCACATCACGGCCCTTAACGCGCAGGGTGTATGATTTTTTGAGCGGAACCGATAGTTTTATAGTGCGCGAAAGTATCAGGGAATCGGCATGGGTCGCCATGTAATTCTTGAGGTTAAACCTAAAGTGGCGGATGCCGTTGTAAAGCCGCTCTCTGCCTGACTTTACTGTAAGTTCTATGTCTATGCTGGCTGAGTAGGTGTCGTTTTTCTTTTTGAAAATAAGGTCCGAGGGCGGCAGCTTAACATCGACGAGTATCGTAGCGGTGGAATCCTGAGGCACCCAGTATGCCCTGATCGAAGGTTCCACCAATCCGGGCAGAAAAGAGAGGAAAATGAGAAATAAATTCGTCATGATACCATCCCCATCTCATAGGCCAGTTTTTTAAGCCGTTCTATGCGTTTTTCTATCGGCGGATGTGTTGAGAACAGGGAAGCCAGTCCGCCGCCATTAAGTGGATTGACTATAAAGAGGTGTGCTGTCGCGGGATTGGCGTCCCGCATGGGATAAGCCGCAACGCCGTAAGCCAGTTTTTGAAGAGCATTTGCGAGGGCGAGCGGATCCCCCGATATGCGAGCACCGGTTTCGTCGGCCATATACTCACGGTTTCTGGATATGGCAAGTTGAATTAGCATTGCAGCAATGGGCGCAAGGATGACAGCGAGCAGGTAAACTATCCCGTCGATAGCTGTGCCCCCACGACGGCGCCTGCCGCCCAGACCGCCGAACCAAAGTGCAAGCCTCGATAAGTATGTAATGGCGCTTGCGATAGTTGCGGCAACGGCCATTATGAGAGTGTCCCTGTGTTTTATGTGGGAAAGCTCATGACTTAACACGCCTCTGAGTTCCCTTGTGTTAAGCAGATGCAGGATGCCCGATGTGACGACGACGGCCGCATGTTGAGGGTCACGGCCTGTCGCAAAAGCGTTGGGGGTTGGCGTGTCCACGATGTATATGCGCGGCTTCGGTATGCCTGCGTTCTGGGCAAGCTCAGCAACTATTCGGTGAAGTTCAGGCGCATCAGTCTCGGAAAGCTCACGCGCATGATACATGCTCAGCACTATCTTATCCGAGAACCAATAACTGCCGAATGACATGATGAACGAAAAGATCAAAGCGATTGTCATGCCATCTCGTCCACCGATCTGCTCGCCAAGCAACACAAAGAATATCCCAAGAAGGCCAAGAAGCAGGTATGTTTTCAAGCTGGACATGTCCTTTCACCTCCACAGATTGTATAAATTTTGGCTTATAAAGTATAAGGCGATAGGTTGACTGTAAAGGTGCACAGGCTTAGAGCTCAAAACTGACGCGTCTGGCCGCGTGGCAGTTGATGTTGACCGCCACTGGCAAGGAGGTTATGTGCGTGGCTGCTACTTCGATATGCACATCCAGAGTTGTTATCCTTCCCCCAAGCCCTTGGGGGCCAACTCCGAGTGAATTCACAAGTTCGAGGAGCTCCAACTCAAGGTCAGCATAGAATGGGTCAGGATGCCGCTCCCCGATTGGCCGCAGAAGGGCTTTTTTGGCCAGAAGCGCAACACCGTCGAATGTCGAGCCTATGCCCACGCCGATTATTCCCGGTGGACACGGATTGGCGCTCGCTTTCTCGACTGCATCAAGGACGAATTTCTTGACGCCATCAACTCCGTCGGCCGGCATCAACATCGCCAATCTGCCCATGTTTTCGCTGCCACCACCCTTGGGCAGAACCGTAACCCTGAATACTTCTCCCGGGACAAGCTCGATGTGGACATGGGCAGGGGTATTATCGCCTGTGTTTTTACGACGCAATGGATCAGCTACAATGGACTTACGCAGATAACCTTCCAAATATCCCTGACGAACGCCCTCATTTATCGCGTCTATCAGAAAACCGCCCTCAACATGCACATCCTGACCGAGCTCAACCCAGACAACCGCTGTCCCGGTATCCTGACATATAGGTATGCGCTCAGTCCTCGCTATGTCAGCGTTTTCTATGAGCTGTGACAGGATTTCCCTGCCGATCGGTGATTGCTCTTTATCAAGGGCAGCATTGAGGGCTTGATACACATCGTTTGGAAGCTCAAAATTAGCCTTGATGCACGCATTCCTCAGGTTTGCAACGATGTCTTCAAACCTGATTGTCCTCATCTGGCAATTTCTCCGTATCCTCTGTTTGCTGTAAATTGTCCCTTTTTGCGCGGTTTTCCCTGGGTATGAAGAAGGAAAACCGCGTGCCTTTTCCACTGGAGGACTCTATTTCGATATGGCCACCGTGATATTCCACCAACCTTTTTATGATAAACAATCCGGTTGTCAAAGTAGTTTCATCCCCGCTGTCACTCAACAGGTTTTCTACGACTCCGTCTGGTAATCCAGGCCCTGTGTCCGCTACGGTAACCTTAAAACCATCGTCATCGGATATAACCGAGATTGATATCTTCCCACCCGACGGAGTGTATTTTATGCTGTTCGATACGAGATTGTAGATGACCTGTTTTATCCTTCTTTCATCACCTATTACATATTCGTTGCCTACAAATTCGGTTTTCACGTCGAGTTTCTTGTCAAGTATTTGGCCTTCAAAAAGGTTAAGCACTTCGTTTACAACATCTTTTATGGAAAACGGGGCTATACGGAGCTCTATAGCCGATAATCTTATTCTCGCGAGGTCCATGAGATCATCAAGCATGACGCTGAGCTGACGGCTGCTGTCTTTTATCATGCCGAGATATTTCTTCTGGGAATCGTTCAACGCGCCCATCATTTCGGACTGCACGAGATCAGCTGCCGCCATAATAGCCGCGAGAGGCGTCTTTATGTCGTGCATCATCTTGGAAAGCTGCCTCAGGATATTCGCCGGACCTTTCAATGCTATTTCGTATTTGTTTCTAGCCTCGTAAAACTTCTTTTGCAATAGGTAAAAGATAACCATGCGGGCGAGACAGCTCAATGACATCACGGCTCCGTGAGCAACATTTTCCGGCAATTCATCGAGTTTGATATCCTCTATGTAGATATAACCTACATGATGTTTCTCAAATCTGATTTCCTCAAGCAGGGAATCCTCTTTTATATCTTTCAGGAAGTTAAAGCATTCTTCTTCCATGACATCTGTTATCTTACGAGATGTAAGGACAGAATTGTAGTAAAGTCGAAAACAGGTGTTCGTTTCCTTGCAAAAGATATTCATCTGTCCTTTTTTGAACCCGAAATACCGCATGTAGGTCTTAAAACTCGTTTCTATATCTTTGAATGTAAGCTTCCTTGCGAAAGCATCGCGGCAGTAATCAAAGAGGCGATAAGATATTCTTATATCTCTTTTGTCTCCCCCTCTTTTATTCCCGGTGATTTTAATGTCCCCTTCCATGCGTCATATTATCATTTTATGTGGCGGGCTTGTCAACATGAGAAAAAGGGGGAATAATAAGCGGCAAATGGAAAAGAGAGCATTCTGGATACTTATTCTGGCATCTATTGTGATTGCGGGATGCATTGATCCTCAGGGGGTAATCAGCAGGGCAAATAGTGATTATTTTCCTTTAACGCTGGCATCCTCATGGCGATACATCTCTGAGAATGAGGACGATACGGTTATGCTCGCGGTTGCTGATTATTACGAGGTGGGGAACGACACGGTTTTTGTGCTGGATTTTATTGGAGACATCTGGGAGCTGCTTCTCCAAAATGGTGATATACTGAGACATTATAGATACAGCATTTACCCATCAGGCGATGAAGTGACGCTTGAGGACAACTACGGCAGTTTTATAGAATTCCCTTTTGTGAACGGCAACAGGTGGCGCTATTTTTACGCCGATACGGTGGAGTTCAGGGGCGTAGATTACAGCTATCGACATGTGATTGCCGGCAGATGTGAGCTCATAGGCGATTTCGATGTGCCCTACGGTAATTTCGATGATGTTTACAAGGTGACAATATCGGATACCGTTGTTACCGATACGACATCCGTAACATCGACGGAGCTCTATTTTGCAAGGGATACAGGGCCGATCGCCATAAGGTATAATGGCGATCTCTACAAACTTGTGGATTACACGAATGGAGAATAAGCCATGCTTCTATACATAGTGGGATTGACAGTTGGCATAATATTGTTACTGGCTGGTGCAGAATTGTTTGTTAAGGGGGCGACAGGCATATCAAAATATTTCAGGATCCCGGAGTATGCGGTCGGAGCTACGGTGGTCGCCATAGGAACGAGCCTGCCAGAATTCATAACTTCAACATACGCTTCTGTAACGGGACACCCGCAGATCTCAGTCTCTAATGTCATAGGCTCAAATATATTCAATATAGCATTTGTGATGGGTATATCTGCCATCATCCAACCGATAAAAATTGAGAGGGATCTTTTCAAAAAAGATGCCCCCATGCTCCTTGCCTCTCTTGTACTCCTGTTCGGCCTTTCTTTTGACAAGCTCATCGGCCGATTTGACGGCCTGCTCCTTTCCTTGATTTTCATTAGTTACCTGATTTTCCTCATGCAGGAGCGGGAAGAAGCGGTTGAAGCGCTCGACGATTACGCTCCTGGTTCGGCTCTGACATCGATACTCATGGTCACATTTGGCGGGATTTTGCTCTTTGTGGGCTCGAAGTTGGCCGTTGACAGCGGAAACAGGATAGCCGTCGCTTTCGGGATCAAGGAATGGTTTATAGGCGCAACCGCCATCGCCGCTGGCACAGGCCTACCTGAATTCATGACATCTCTAATTGCTGTCATAAGGAAACGACGCGGCATAGCTGTCGGCAACATTATCGGCTCAAACATC
>WGAI01000059.1 GCA_015489175.1 Caldifarciminota bacterium
ATCGTATTCGCCTCTGGAATCGTAGGCTAAGCCGAGGTTGTTGTAAGTCGTTGCAGTATCGGGATGTTTCTCACCAAGGACATCCCTCACTATCTCCAGCGCCTTGTTGTAATACTCGATAGCCTTATCGTATTCGCCTCTGCGAGCGTAGGCTGTGCCGATGCTGTTGTAAGTCGTTGCGGTATCGGGATGTTTCTCACCAAGGACATTCCTCACTATCTCCAGCGCCTTGTTGTAATACTCGATAGCCTTATCGTATTCGCCTCTGGAATCGTAGGCTCCGCCGAGGTTGTTGTAAGTCGTTGCAGTATCGGGATGTTTCTCACCAAGGACCTTTAACCTAATCTCCAGAGCCCTGTTGTAATACTCGATTGCCTTATCGTATTCGCCTCTGTGAGCGTAGGCTGTGCCGAGGTTGTTGTAATCCCTTGCGACACTCGGATGATTTTCACCCAACACATCCAGATCTATCTCCAGAGCCCTGTTGTAATACTCGATAGCTATATCGTATTCACCTCTGGAAGCGTAGGCTCCGCCGAGGTTGTTGTAAGTCGTTGCGGTATCGGGATGTCTCTCACCAGGGACCTTTAACCTAATCTCCAGCGCCCTGTTGTAATACTCGATAGCCTTATCGTATTCGCCTTTGTGAGCGTAGGCTGTGCCGAGGTTGTTGTAATCCCTTGCGACACTCGGATGATTTTCACCCAATACATCCAGATCTATCTCCAGCGCCTTGTTGTAATACTCGATAGCCTTATCGTATTCGCCTCTGGAATAGTAGGCTAAGCCGAGGTTGTTGTAAGTCGTTGCAGTATGGGGATGTCTCTCACCAAAGACATCCCTCACTATCTCCAGCGCCCTGTTATAATACTCGATAGCCTTATCGTATTCGCCTCTGTGAGCATAGGCTGTGCCGAGGTTGTTGTAACACCATCCCCTGAGTTCCATCAGCTCATCCTTCTCTGTTTCTGGCAGGAGGACTGATTCAATGAGCTTGATCGCTTCGTCGTAAAGGGCGGCATCGAGCAACTTATTTGACTGTCCAAGCGCCCATTCCACAATTTCCCTTGTGTCTTCAAGTTCGAGGCGGTAGAGCGTGGTCTCGTAAACCGCTTCGGCAAACTCATGGTCTATCTCTTTTATCTCCTTTCCTTCGGTCTTTTGCATGAAGTAATCGGCACAAGCGCGCCGCACATCATCAGGCGAAATGTCAAGGTCGAACTCGTTAAACTGCTCCGCCACCGCTTCCCGCATGAGCTCGTCCATGGTGAACCTGCCGTCGATCTCCATGGGCCGCACAAACGCCCTATTGCTCAAAACCTTAAATTCATGCACCAATTCTTTCGGCAGGTATAGCTTTTCTATCAAATAGCGATAGAGCTCCCTGTCCCACCAGTGGGTTAGCGAAAGGACTGCTACAATCCTCTGATGGGATTTCGGCAGGAAACTGAGCATCCGCCTTACCAGTTTCTCTCTTGCATCACCGAAATCGTTAGGCGATAGGGCATTTCCGCGCTGATTCGCTATCTCGACGGCAACTTGCAGATAAAACAAGTGACCTTTCGTGAGTTCCCATACCTTTTCGATGACTTTCGGGTCATTGATGCCGTGAAGTTTCAGGAACTCCTCCGCATCGTCCCTTTTCAACTCGCTCAATTCCCTGACCCACAATGTGTTTTCCCAGAATTCCTTTTGTGATTTGATTCTCTTCCACTCGATCCACTCCTTTGTGGCGATGACAAAAACGCCGCCGGGTGTGTTCCTGATCAGCTCCCGAAGCCACTCGTCCCTCTCTTTTTTGCTGATCAGATCAACTGAGATGCCTCGAAACATCGCTTCATAGGTGTCGATCAGGATCACTGGCCTTTTCCCCATCTTTGACGCCTTGTCGATGATCTCCTCGGCAATCAACCTCGGCATAAGTTTTTCCAGTTGGATGGGGGTCGTTGCACTTCTGGCTATACCTATCAGCTCCTTTGCCTTCCTGTCCAGTTTAAGCTTCGCTTTTTCAAAGGCATCGTCGAGGAATTTCATAAATTTCGGGATTGCACCGACAAAGGGCACACCCATAGCGTCTGCCGTGTCTCCCCAATCCTCGAACTTACTTATGAGATTGTGCCTGCTCGGTTTCTCCACAGTGTGCTTAATTGTCTGTTGTGAAAAGAGTTTCAAAATCTCGTAGAAACCACGGAGATAAAACCCGTTCTGGGCGAACCGATAGGTCAACAGCATGAGATTTTTGAAAGTGTCAAATCCGTAGGTTTCGAGATCTATTTTCGCATAAACGACATCCTCTTGGTTTCTCAAATATTCATTGTTCAGCCAGCTGAGGAACTGCGTTTTTCCGATGTTGGTTTTTCCATAAATCACGATAACACGATGTTCATCTGGTGAGAGGTGTTCGATGGAGTCCTCTATGGCTCCGAGTGCCTCCTTTCGATGGGTATCGGGATAAAACTTGAATTCTGTCATAATGCCCTTATCTTACAGGATTGACAACGAGTTAAGCAACATGGAGCGAACACTCCACGCCTAAGGAGACTGTGAGAGCCGTCAACAAGCGCACAACTATCAGGTTGGTATGGTTTTCCCGTGTGCTCAGTTAGCATAATTCCCTGTAAAGTGGTAAAATATACGGGTCAAAAGGAGGAAACTGATATGCCTGCAATCGAATACATTGTTGCGCGTGAAGTGCTTGATTCGAGAGGGAATCCAACAGTTCAGGTCGATGTTTACCTTGAGGACGGCAGCATGGGGCGTGCGACTGTGCCGTCCGGCGCGTCCACCGGCAAGCGCGAAGCCCTTGAACTGAGGGATGGAGATCCCAGGAGATATGGCGGCAAAGGCGTCCTGAAGGCTGTGGCGAATGTCAACGGCCCGATCGCCGACGCATTGCTCGGCATGGAGGCGACCGAGCAGGTGGAGATCGACAGGATCATGATCGAGCTCGACAACACGCCAAACAAATCGAACCTCGGCGCAAATGCCATACTCGGGGTTTCGATGGCGGTGGCGCACGCAGCTGCAAACTCGCTGGACATGCCGCTTTACGCCTACCTTGGCGGTGTGAGCGCGCGCGTCCTGCCCACACCCATGATGAATGTCATCAACGGAGGAGTTCACGCAGATAACCCTTTAGATATCCAGGAGTTCATGATCGTGCCAGTTGGCGCACCCAATTTCGCTGAGGCCCTGCGCTACGGGGCTGAGGTGTTCCATACCCTGAAAAAGACTTTGAAAGAGAAGGGATTTTTCACAGGTGTCGGCGATGAGGGCGGTTTCGCACCTCAGATAAAATCCACGAAGGAGGCGATTCAGTTCCTCATAAGCGCCATCGAAAAGGCCGGCTATAAGCCGGGCGAAGATGTGGCCATTGCGCTCGATTCAGCGGCTTCCGAGCTGTATCACGATGGCAAATACCACATTGAGGGCAAGACCTTGTCATCAAGCGAATTCATCGATTTTTACGAAGAACTCCTGAAGGAGTTCCCGATGATCATTTCCCTTGAGGATCCGCTCGCAGAGGATGATTGGGACGGCTGGGTGGAGCTTACCGGAAGGCTCGGCAACAAGGTGCAGATTGTCGGCGACGATATATTCGTCACGAACCCCGAGATCATCCAGAAGGGTATCGAGCGCGGGATTGCAAACTCAGTCCTCATAAAGCTGAATCAGATCGGGACTGTGACCGAGACATTCGAGGCCATCGAGCTCGCCCACAGGAACGGTTACACCGCTGTCGTGTCCCACAGGTCAGGTGAGACCGAGGACACCACCATTGCGGATCTGGCGGTTGCTGCCAACACGGGCATGATAAAGACCGGTTCGCTCAGTCGTTCCGAGCGGATAGCGAAATACAATCGGCTGCTTCTGATTGAGGAGATGCTCGGAGACACGGCCATCTACAAAGGGCGTAAGTCATTTAACCCGAAAAGATAATGGCGTCATTGGGCAGCAAAAGGAGTAGGGCTTTGAGGAGGATCTTGCTCCTCCTCGTCCTATGGCTGATTTACCAGATCTTTTCAGGACTTTGGGGCATCTGGCGCCTTTACACCACCAGCAGGGCCCTCGAAGCGGACATATCCCGTTTCAGGGCCCTCGAAGCTTATTATCGGTTTCAGGATGAGCTTTACAACGATCCGTCGTGGATTGAATACATTGCGCGAGAGAGACTTGCAATGGTAAGGCCGCGTGAGCGGTATATCAGGATTATCCCCGAAAAGTGAGGCTCAGCTCAGGGCGGAATTGCTGTATTCGGCTATAACTCCGCCTCCCACCAGCATGTCACCGATGTAAAATGCTGCGATCTGGCCTGGAGTTGGTGCCCATTGAGGCTCGTCAAACTCCACGATGGCGGTCTCGCCAAAGATTTTGACCGTCGCGAGTGCAGGGCGGTGCAACTGCCGAATCTTGACCTCAGCCCTGAAACTGTCAGGTTGATGTTTCAACCAGTTGAGGTTTACGACTTTGATTGACCTGAACTTAGCTGTGTATCCGAGATGAATTTGCCGTTTTGCGGGGTCGATCAAAGTTATGTAAACGCGTTCGCCAAGCGAAACGCCTAACTTGCGCCTCTGCCCTATCGTGAAGTAGTGAGTGCCTTTGTGCGTGCCGAGCACTCTGCCATCAGGGCCGATGATCTCCCCTTCCAGATCGCCGATGTGTTGGCGCAGAAACTCGACCAGATTGGTGCCCTCAAGGAAGCAGACATCCTGAGACTCTTTTGACACCCTCGCATGAATCCCGATGTCCCTTGCGATTTGGGTCACTTTCTCCTTCGTGAGCTCGCCGAGAGGCGTCAACAGCCTCCGCAGTGCACGAGTCGGCACAAGCGCAAGGAAATAGCTCTGGTCCTTGGCCCTGTCGATGCCGCGGTAAATGACACCGTCTTTCACGCGGAGGTAATGCCCGGTTGCGACAAACCGGGCGCCAAGCTCGTCCGCAACCTCAAGCATGAACCTCAACTTAATGTCCCTGTTGCAAAAAGCGCAGGGGTTTGGCGTGAGCCCCGCGCGATAACTTTCCACGAAATAGTCGATTATGGTTTTTCTGAACTGCTTTCGGACATCCCTGACATGAAATTTGATACCGAGCTCGCCTGCTATGTCCCTTGTGCGCTCAGTCTCATTGTTCCAGATGATGAGATGGAGCCCAACAACATCAAATCCCTTCTTTTTCAACAGGAATGCGGCGACAGTGCTGTCCACACCGCCCGATAATCCGATTACGACCCGCATCTCATCCTCCGAACTTCTCATGCCAGAACGACCTCAAAAGCGAAAGGTTTCTGGCATCCCAATCGTCGTCTTTCGGCGTCTCAATGATTTTGGGAACATCGATAAATCGCTCGTCCTGCATGATTAACCAGAACCCTTCCCTCCCGATTTTTCCGTGTCCAAGGTGGATGTGTCGGTCGATGCGCGAGCCGAGCTCGCCCTTTGAGTCGTTGAGATGGAACACCTGAAGCCATTTCAGACCGATTATTTCGTCGAATATCCGCATTGTCCGCTCATAGCTTTTAGCGCTCCTTATGTCGTAACCGGCTGCGAATGCGTGACATGTATCGAAACAAACGGCAAGTCGATCCTCATGTCCGACGGCCTCTATGAGTTCGGCGATGTGCTCAAACCGATAGCCGAGATTTGTCCCCTGACCTGCAGTTATCTCGATCGTGAGTTTGACCTTAAGCCCCTTCGTCTCCTCAATTGCCGTTCTCATGGCCTCTGCCACGTGCCGAATGCCGACTTTTTCGCCTCTGCCGAGATGCGAGCCCGGATGGAAAACGAGATGGCTGGCACCGAGCAGCTCGGAACGGCGCAGCTCCTCGATAAAGGTTGCGAGCGATTTTTCAAATATAACAGGTTTCGGAGAGGCCAGATTTATGAGGTAGGTGGCATGAGCCACGATCGACCTGATGCCAGCCATTTTCGCCTCAGCCTTGAACGATAACGCCTGTTCAGGCGTTATCGGTTTGGCGCGCCACTGCCGCTGATTTTTCGTGAATATCTGGAGCGCCGTGCACGAATGCTTTTCTGCCGCCTTTACTGCGTTGGTGTATGAGCCCGCAATGGACATGTGCGCACCGATGAGCGGTTGATCTGACATAGTGTGGAATTATACGGTGGGATGGGGCGGCCTTCGGCCGCCCCAGTCGCAATAAATTTGCAATCAGAACGGTATCAGCTCGGTGTTTTCATCCACCCGCTTGATGAATGCTGCAAGGAGTTTGGCCACATTCTCAACATCGTTCACGCTCACGACCTCAACGGGGGAGTGCATATACCTGTTAGGTATGGACACAAGGCCTGTTGCCACACCAGACCTCGTGAGCTGGATCGCATTTGCGTCGGTGCCTGTGCCACGAGGTATCCCTTCAATCTGGTAAGGAATGCCTTCTTCTTCAGCCGTTTTCACGAGCAGCTCAAACACCCTGGGGTTGATGTTCGGCCCTCTTGCGATCACCGGGCCGCCGCCGATCTTAATGTCGCCGACAAGTTTCTTATCGACGCCGGGCGTGTCCATTGCAAAGGTGACATCAACTGCGATGCCGATGTGAGGGTTAATTCCGAATGCGCTCGTCGTCGCACCTCTGAGCCCGATCTCTTCCTGCACGGTGGCGACGGAATATACCGAAGCCTTGACTTCATCCTTCATCTCGGCCACCAGACGGAGCGCCTCAAGCACAGCGAATGCGCCGATGCGGTCGTCGAAACCACGAGCCACCACTTTGTCGCCTAACAACCTATCAAATCCGTGTGCTATCACAATTGGATCGCCGATGGAGACATATTCCTCTGCCTCTTTCTTGTCTTTCGCACCGATATCGATGAACATCTGCTGAAATTCGACCACTTTCTTGCGCTCTTCCGGCTTGAGCAGGTGGATGGGTTTCTTGCCGATGACACCGAGTATCTTGCCCTTCTTGCCCTTTATCCAGACCCGTTGTCCCTGAGCGATCTGAGGATCCCAGCCGCCGATCGGTGCAAAGGAGATGTATCCCTTATCGTCGATGTATTTGACCATGAACCCGATCTCATCGATATGGCCAGCGAGCATTATGCGCGGCTCTTTCCCCTCGTTGACAACCGCTATCGTGTTGCCATGATAATCGCGCCAGACTTTGTCTGCGAATTTTTCGGCCTCTTCTTTCCACACATTTGCGGTGTCGCCTTCGAAGCCGGAAGGCCCTACCTGATTTAACAGCCTTTCCATGAATTTCAAGCTGTCCTCACGCATTTTAACCTCCTTGGAAATCTTTTTTGACCAGAGAACTAAAGATGGGAAATTTTAAAGCTTTATGAAGTTCATTTTCATTTGGCATGAGATGTCAGCTTTCTTCACTGGTTTTTGAAGCTCAAGCTGGTTTACAATAAAAATCCTAAAATGCTGAAATTCAGGAGGTAATTTATGACAAAACTTCTACTCTCTGGAAATGAGGCAGCGGCGCATGGCGCATACGAGGCCGGCGTCCATGTTGCCGCAGCATATCCGGGGACTCCTTCCACCGAGATTTTAGAGACCATAGCGAAGTTTCCCGAAGTCGATGCAGAGTGGTCTCCAAACGAGAAGGTGGCCTTTGAAGTCGCACTTGGTGCAGCCATAGCCGGTGCGCGAGCAATGGTTTCAATGAAACATGTTGGCCTGAATGTGGCTGCCGACCCGTTCTTCAGCGCCTCTTACACCGGCGTAAACGGAGGGCTGGTCGTGATCACTGCCGACGATCCCGGTATGCACAGCTCACAGAACGAACAGGACAACAGGAGATACGGCAAGTTTGCGAAAGTACCGGTCATAGAGCCGTCCGATCCCCAGGAAGTTTATGAGTTCATCCAGAAAGCGTTTGACATATCCGAGGAGTTCGACACCCCCGTCCTGTTCAGGCTGACAACGAGAATTTCCCACACTAAAGGCGTTGTCGTTGCGAGTGGCGAACGGAAAGCGGTGCCGGTCAAGCCTTACAGAAAGGACATCGAAAAGTATGTGATAATACCGTCTCACGCCCGTAAAAGGCATTATGTGGTCGAGGAGCGCACCGAGAAGCTTCGCGAATTTGCGAACCGGACGGAACTTAATCGCATTGAGTGGCGCGACACCGACCTCGGAATAATAACGGACAGCGTGGCTTACCAGTATGCGCGTGAGGTTTTTCCCAATGCCTCGATCCTAAAGTTGGGCCTTGTCTGGCCGTTCCCGGTCGAGCTTGCAAAAGAATTTAGGGATAAGGTCAAGCGGTTGTATGTGATCGAGGAGCTTGAGCCGTTCATCGAGGAGGAGCTCCGTTTTTACGGCATCCATGTCGATGTAGGCAAGGACAAGGTGCCCATGATTGAGGAACTGACGCCATCGCGCGTGAGGGTTGCGCTCACAGGCGTTGAGTTGCCCCATCCTGAGCCTCAGAAATCGGTCATAAGGCCTCCTGCACTGTGTCCGGGATGTCCTCACACGGGCGTGTTCTTCAATCTGGCTAAGCTGAGGGCACATGTGACAGGCGATATCGGATGTTACACGCTCGGCGTGCTCCCGCCGCTGTCTGCGATGGATACCACGATCTGCATGGGCGCATCGGTCGGAAACGCATTCGGATTTGAGAAGGCGCAGGGCAAGAAATTCGCCAAGAAGACGGTGGGCGTGATCGGCGATTCCACATTCCTGCACAACGGAATAACCGGGTTGATCGACATCGTTTACAACAAGGGCATCTCCACGATCGTCATCCTGGACAACCGCACGACAGCCATGACGGGCCATCAGCCGCATCCGGCTACTGGGAAAACTGCTAAAGGCGAAGAAACACAGGCGGTTGACTTTGAGAAACTTGTCAGAGCAATAGGCATCAACCATGTCACAAAGGTCGATCCGCACGATCTGAAGGCAACATACAAAGCGCTCAAAAACGCTATGGAGGCAGAGGAGCCTGCCGTCGTCATAGCTGAGCGCGCATGCGCACTGTTGCCTGAGGAGAGGAAAGCGGCGGCGAAACGGCCAAAGAAATACATAGATGCCGAGGCGTGTCGCGGCGACAAATGCCATCTGTGTTTGAGGCTCGGCTGCCCGGCTATCGGCGTCGATGAGAACCTGAAGGCCAAAATCGACCCGCTGCTCTGTGTTGGTTGCGAACTTTGCATCCAGACATGTCCTTTTGATGCCATACACCCTGAAGAGGTGAAATAACATCATGTTCTCAGCCTGGCTAACAATTTATCTATCTGTGGTGCAGGTTGCTGCACCGCATGGGATCATAGAAAGGCTTGAAAACCAGTTCCACATTAGCGATGTCGAATCAGTTGTGGTTCAAGGCATAACCATCTATCACGGAAGGAGAACAGACTACAGCGGTGGCCTCGTCATTTTCACCAGAGGCGGCCACATCCTTGACACGACCGAATATTGCCCGTCATGCGACTCGTCGATATTTGCTGCGGATCTTGACAGGGACGGAAACACGGAAATAGTTATTACGAATTACACTTATGGCGCGCATTGCTGCACGATTTACGAGTTTTACAGGGTCAAGAACGGGCGGTTGAAATACATTGGCGAGCTATACGCTGGCAACGGGGGGATTACATTCAAGGATTATGACGGGGACGGGGTCATCGAGATGCTGCTTTGGAACGACGATTTTGCGTATTTTGAGACTTCTTTCGCCGCATCCCCGTGGTATTTCAACATAATCCAGCTTCGCGGAAACAGGTTTGTCGATGTCAGCAAAAAGTTCAAAGTGCTGATAAAAAAAGACATAAAACGAATAAAGCACGACATAGTCAACCAAAGGGCAACATTGCCACACCATTCACTTGCCGTTGAGCTTTATGTTCGCTTCAAACTCATTGGCGAGCGGCGGAAAGGGCTCGAAGCGGTCAGGCTATATCTCCCTGACTCGTATCGGTGGCTTTTGAAAAACATCGCAAGCATAGATTCTCTGGTCAATTCAAGCCTTTCTGAAAGGGTTAGTTACGAGAAAAAAGCCGGGCTGTTTTAATTTGAGGAGGATCGAAAAATGGAATCCAAAAACATAATTATCAGCGGCGTTGGAGGGCAGGGTATAATACTCGCCTCTGAGCTTCTTGCCCTTGTGGCTATGGAAGAGGGGTATGATGTGAAGAAGAGCGAGGTTCACGGGATGTCGCAGCGTGGCGGCAGTGTGGTGAGCCATGTCAGGATAGGAGATAAGGTTTACTCTCCGCTTATCGAAGAAGGCACAGCCGATGCAATTCTGGCATTTGAGAAGGCTGAAGCCCTCAGATGGATTCACTACCTACATCCTGAGAGCGGCGTCGTGATAGTTAATGACCTCGAAATCGTGCCCACGATGGTGGCGATAGGACTTGATACATATCCCGAAGATGTGGAGGGCACCATATCATCGATTGCGAGCAAATATCACATAGTCGATGGCCTCAAATACGCCCGCGAGGCTGGCAACGAGCGGACTGTCAATGTGGTTTTGCTCGGCGTTCTTTCAACATATCTGCCGTTTTCTGAGGAGACATGGCTCTCGGTGATTGAGAGGCGAGTTCCGCGTGCCGTCGAGGAGAACAAGAAAGCGTTTCTTCTGGGGCGTGGTATCTCGTCGAAATAGGGCGAAAAAGGAAGTTGTTTTTTTGTGCGGCCGCCCGAAGGGCGGCCGCACTGCTTAGAGCACCAACACCAACGAACGAAGTCTCGGATTGCTCTATAATTGAGGCCAACATAAACAAGGAGGTAGCAATGTCGGACATAAAAGCACTTCAGAAAGACCTTGAGACAAGGATGAAGAAAAGCATTGAGGCTTTTAAAAACGAGCTCAAACACCTGCGGACAGGGCGTGCGACCCCTGATTTGATCAAAGACATCAAAATTGAGTATTACGGGCAACAGCTTGAAATAAGCAAAATCGCCAGCATCGTGGTGCCCGAACCCCGTATGCTCGTGGTTCAGCCATGGGATAAAGGGGCGATAGGCGAGATAGAGCGCGCCATCCGCAAGTCCGGGCTCGGACTTAATCCTCAGAGCGACGGCAACATCATACGCATTCCCATACCACCACTTACTGAGGAGACACGCCAGAACCTCGTCAAGCTTATCGGCACGCTCGCCGAAAAGACAAGGGTTGCGATCAGGAATATCCGTCAGGACGGCATGAACAAGTTGAAAAGATGGGAAAAGGAGAAGCAAATCTCGGAGGACGAACGGAAAAGGGCAGAGAAGGAAGTGGATGAGTTGACTAAAAAATACACCGATGAGGTTGCAAAGATAAGGAAACAGAAAGAAAAAGAGATCATGGGCGATTGACCCTGAGGAGCTTTCAAGCCTTGATACCTCAAGATCGCATTCCCCGACATGTGGCTATCATAATGGACGGTAACGGGCGGTGGGCTCGCAAGAGGGGCTTGCCGCGCTACTACGGGCATAAAGTCGGTGTTGAATCCGTGAGAGAGGCTATCCGAACTGCCATCGATTTCGGCATCGAGTATCTGACCCTCTACGCCTTTTCGCGCGAAAACTGGAAAAGGCCTGGCAAGGAAGTTGAGATGATCATGTCCATTTTTCGACAAGTGCTCACGAGAGAGGTTGCCAAACTCCACCGTGAGGGCGTTAAGATCGTTGTGATGGGCAGACTTCAAGACCTTTCTTCGGATCTGCGAAAAAGGGTTGATGAGGCGATGGAGCTTACAAAAGCCAATTCGAGGCTTAATCTCTATCTTGCAATATCTTACGGCGGAAGGACGGAGATCATGGACGCCGCAAAGAAGATGGCTCGTCTCGCAGCAGAGGGCAAACTGCGACTTGATGAGCTGAACGAAGAGGATTTCCGCAACTTCCTCTACCATCCCGAATTACCGGATCCCGACCTCCTGATCAGGACATCCGGCGAACTCCGCGTGTCAAACTTTCTGTTGTGGCAGATAGCATATACGGAGCTCTATGTAACTGAAACGTTGTGGCCAGATTTCCGCAGAGAGGAATTTGTGAAGGCACTTGAGGATTACGCTTCAAGGGAGAGACGGTTCGGAGGAGTTAAAGCATCATGAAGAACCTGCTAACGAGGGTGTTGACAGGCGTTATCCTTGTGCCCATCGTCGTAGGCGCGCTTTACATTGGCGGAATTGCCCTGTGGCTCCTGCTATTTGCGATTTTGGTGGGTGCGGCGCTGGAGGCAAACAGGTTGATAGAACTGAAGGGGCTGATAATCCCTCGATTCCTGCTGGTGTTGGCGATCGTGGTTTTCGGGATCGGCCTCTTCGCCGTCGGCCATTCCCTGTTCATGGGCATGCTCATGGTGCTTTCCATTTCAATGTTGATTCTCCTTTTAATTCCCGTATTTAGACAGGCGTCAGATATACCGAGCGAAAACATCGCAGAGATTCTGTCGATCTTCCTGTTCCTGTCGATCGGAGGTTTCTCCCTGTGGTTTATCAGGATTTACAGCTTTTGGGACATAATCTTTTATCTCGTCCTGATATGGATTTTCGATACAGGTGGTCTTGTGGGCGGGGTGCTTGCCGGTCATCACAAACTTGCCCCTTATGTCAGCCCTAACAAAAGCTGGGAAGGGCTTTTCATGGGCTACATCTGGGCGACTGCTTATGTGCTGCTAGCGAAGCTCATACCCGGATTCAGAAACGCCGTTAAGGGCAACATCTGGGTGATGATTGCTGCAATTCTGGTCATGTCCACGGTGGCACAGCTCGGAGATCTCCTTGAATCCGTGTGGAAAAGGGAAGCTAAGGTCAAAGATTCATCAAACCTGTTCCCCGGTCACGGTGGCATACTCGACAGGATTGACAGCGTTTTTGCCGCCGCCCCGTTCTACCTTTTGTGGATCATTTTTTCAAGGGGTTTACCGTTTTGAACGACGACCACATTGGCGAATTTCGGGTTTTCAAATGGGCTGATACCACACACAGATTCCCGATTTTGGCTTGAATGCTCATGAATTGACTTTAAAATTTTAACTGTGTAACACTCTGGAAATTCTCTGGCAACTCCCCAAAAGGAGGTGGGATTGAAGGGAAAAGTAAGTGTGGATGAGAAAGGTGAAGATAGACAACCATCCCATAAATAACAGGGAGCTAAAGAAAAAAAGTGGTTTTTGGCGATTTGGGATATTTGTTGTTGATTTGATTGTTCTGTTTTTGTCAGGAGTTGTTGCTCTCCTTTTGAAAAACCATAATTTAGTTTCCTCAGTTCCGACCTTATTGATACAGACGAGGAAAATGGTTGTCCCGTCGGTTCTGCTTTACCTCGGGGCTTTCTATTTTCTTGACCTATATAATCCTCAACTCTACGAAAGTAAGATCGAAATCCTTTCTGGGATAATAAAAGCATCGGTTTTGGCCATTCTTTTGCTTTCAGCATACGAATTCCTGTTCAAAAAATCTGTATTCTCAAGATCCTATGTGATTATACAGATTTCAATTCTCATCCCGCTCCTCTATGCAGTAAGAAGCACATGGCTTACACATGTAAAAAGGGCAAATGTAGCTGTTGAGCGGGTTCTGTTTATCGGAACGCGTGATGATATCGCGGCTGCACTCGCCAGTGTCAGGCAAAATGGTTTGAAAAGAGATTGCTCTATAGTCGGAGCTGTGCTGAGCCACAACGGAGTTGACGAAGTAGGCGGCGTTAAAGTGCTTGGCAAGATCAAAGACATTTCTAACATCGTGAAGGACTATGCAATAAATCGAATTATCATAGTTTCACCGATAAATTACCGCAAGTTTGTCGAGGAGATGCATGCACAGATAGAGAGAGACATAAGGATAGAGATAGTGCCCGGCATATACGAGATACTCATTGGCAAACCGGATTACGCTTTGATAGCGGATATACCGCTCATAAAAATCGTGCGTGAGGATCCGCCTGAGTGGTATTCACTTGCCAAAAGGATCATGGATCTTGCTCTTGCGCTTGTGCTAATAGTAACTACTTTTCCCATCTGGATATTGGCAGGCATTGCCATAAAGTTAACATCACCTGGGCCAATTTTTTACAAGCAGAAACGAGTAGGCCAAAACGGCAGGGTTTTTACGATATGGAAGTTCCGGACTATGATAAATGATGCCGAGAAGGATAGCGGTCCGAGGTTCGCCAGCAAGGAGGACGATCGGATCACTCCAGTTGGCAGAATTTTGAGGAAATACAGGATCGACGAGCTCCCTCAGCTTTTGAATGTGATAAAGGGGGAGATGTCTATGGTTGGCCCCAGACCGGAAAGGGTTGAATTTGTGCAGCAGTTTGAAAAAGAGATCCCGTTTTATCACGAGAGGCACAAAGTTAAGCCCGGGATAACAGGACTCGCTCAGGTGTGGGGCAACTATTCGACTTCGCCCGGAATAAAGCTAAAATACGATTTGATTTATATTTACAACAGATCGATACTGCTTGATCTTGAAATTTTGCTTAAAACTGCCAAAGTTGTGCTTCAGGGAACTGGAGTATAATTCTACGCTTGGGAAGGTGGCACTATGTCTCCAAGATTCAGAAGTTCTGACGATAAACAAGGCTGGTTCAAACTCGTGCTGAGTTTCGCAGATGCATTCCTCATCGCAATAGTTACACTGTTGTCCTTGTGGATGAGAAATCTGTTGTTCCAGCAGTCTGGCTCCATCCTCGGTGCCCTGAAGATGTTTTATCTCGCAACTTTCCTTATTTTTTTCGTGGGAATGTATATAGCCGACGCATTCAACATGGAGGCGTTAAAAAGTCAGTCGGAGATACTCATAGCCGTCGTGAAGGGTGTTATTATCTCTGTTGTGCTTGCATCAGCCATTGAATTTACTATGGGAATTCATTTTTTTCCTCGCGGTTACATCTTCCTGTTTGCGATAATAAGCATGCCGTTCTTTTACGCTGAGCGCGAGCTGATCGTGCGGTTATGGCACATGAAACACTCCACCGATAAGATATTGATGCTTGGTAAGCTATCCCATATCAAAACTGTCCTCGAAAGAATAAGGAAACGGGAAAAGGAGCTTTTCGTGAGGATTAAAGCCTTGGTCATCCCCGATGCGGATGTTGATGAGGTACATGGCATTCCTGTCGTAAAGCTCAAAGAGCGGAAGATCACTGAGCTTATCGATAAGCTGGGCATAAACAGGGTCATAGTTGTTTCTCCGCTTGACTATCGCAATTTGTTAAACGATCTCCACTCCACGACGAGCAGTAACATAAAAATTGAGGTTGTGCCGGGAATTTACGAGATTTTAATAGGCCGTCCCGATTACAGCTTGCTTGCAGATGTCCCACTGATTCAGCTTACCAGAAATGACCCGCCGGAATGGTATTACATAGCCAAGAGGGCGATGGACATTATTGTTTCCCTCGTGTTTCTGGCGCTTTCTCTGCCGCTTTTCATATTAGTTCCAATCGCAATAAAGCTGACATCCAAAGGCCCGGTGTTTCACAAGCAAAAACGGGTAGGAAAAGACTTTAAGCCCTTCACGATTTATAAATTCAGGACGATGGTCGAAGGGGCAGAAAAGGAAAACCGGGAGGTGATGGATCCAAACGATCCGCGAATTACGCCGATAGGAAGGATTCTGAGGAAGTATCACATCGACGAACTACCGCAATTCATGAATGTTATAAAGGGCGATATGTCGCTTGTGGGACCCCGTCCGGAGAAGATCGAGTTTTTCAAAAACTACCTCAACAGGATACCGGGATATGTGGAGCGGCAGAAAGTCAAGCCCGGTCTCACAGGGCTCGCTCAGGTATGGGGCGATCACACCATCGACCCGGAATTCAAACTCAAGTATGACCTGATTTACATTTACAATCGAAGCATATTAGTGGACATCATGATACTTTTGAAAACGATAAAGGTCGTGTTCAAAGGGAGAGGCATTTAGCTCAATAGACTTTGCTAAGTGGTAAGTTCCTGTCCCCTCTCATCTGTGGCACCTGTTTGCCTCCTGTCGCGTTTACCGTTTTGTTCCGAACATAATCTGCGACCTCGCCGAGTGTGACGATTCCGTCCCGATTGTAATCAGCTTTACCACTTAAACCGTCAAGCAAATAGTAAGTGAAAATCCCGTGTTTCAGCCTGTCGTCCTCGTAAGAGAGGTCGTAAACGGAGGTCGAGGCCAGCACAGATATGCCGGGACGCGATGACGCTATCCTGTAAAGTAAATCATTTGTCGTCCTTGCAAGTATGTCCCTTGCATGCAGATCATTGTTTGGGAACAACGATGCGATCATATCAAAAGCGCCAGCATGACAGACATCGAATATGAAAAGCACCCGCAACCTTTTGTCTGGCCATTCGAATATGTCGATTATGTCATCTCGAGATATGCCCGTGCCGACTATGTTTTGTGGATCGCCATCATGTGGGAGGAAGTAAAGTTTTCCCAATTCCGGCAGGCCATGCATCGCCATATAAACGATTACGAGATCGGTTTCCCTTGCCATCCGCGCCACCTTCATCAGGCTTTTAAGGATATTTGCCCTTGTGGCATCTTTGTTGAGAAGCGTCATGACATGGTCTGACCTTGCCCCAACATGCGGTCCTATGAGGAAATTCGCAAAACTTTTCGCATCCGATGATGCGTACTTAAGGTTTATTCGCGGGTCGGCATAAGTATCGACTCCGACAACAACAGCCCATATCTCGCCTGTTCTTGTAAGAATGTTCGGGGAGCTCTGGCCAATTATCGTAAGGTTTTGTCTCGATATGTTGCCGTTTTTGTCTTTAGCAACGATGTTCACCCTGTTAACGCCCTCATGGACCTGGACATAAGCCTCAAATTTAGCTCCGTTAGGCTTTATTTTTGTGACATCGGCCTCAACTGAGTTTACCAGCACCTTGTCAATCCCTGCCGGAGCATAGACGAACCCCTTTACCGGTATGAGTTCGCCTTCCCGCGCCTGAAGAAACACGGTGCCGCGTCCGTTCTGATCAACTTCTGGATCAAAAAGCACGATCTCAGGTTTCTGTTCGGATATATCAGCTTCCACGCGCCGTTTCGATTTGCTATTTTGCGTGATGTATTCGCTTCTGCTCCACCTGAAGAACTGAACAGCACCGTCCCAGCGGCTGGCAACAATCATATTGTCAACCCAAATCACGGATTCAAACCACGATTCCCTTGATCTGAACTGATCCTCAACATCCCCATCGGGATAAGAGATGATCTTCAGCGTCGAATCACCTGAAGCCGTGATCAGGAACCTATCATTAGGCGACCAATCTACCGACCAGATGGTAGAGAGATGCGGAGTTAGCTCCATTTTTTGCTTCCAAGCCGTCGAGAACACCATGAGCGTGTTGTCAGGCCATCCGGTGGCAATAGCTAACTTTCGCCCATCGTGCGACCACGCCAGAGAATAGATGGCTCCGTGGTTGGGATCGATGTCCATCACCTTTTTCCATGTGGGGACTCTCACGACGACGATCCTGCCAGCAGCCGTCCCGTAAGCAAGATATTTGCCGTTAGGCGACCATGCGACTACATAGACGAAGCTACCATTATGAATTTTTTTCACAATGGAACCATCTTTCGCGTCCCAGATAATGACGGTGCTGTCCATGCCGCCTGAAGCCAGCCATCTGCCGTTGGGAGACCATGACACGGAATGAACCGCCTGAGAATGACCGTTAAGATAAGTTTTCTCGAGCGTGGATAGGTCGAGAATGTAAAGGTTGTCTTTTGTGGCATCGCGGCCGACAATCAGCCGTTTGCCATCAGGGGAAGCCGAAATAGTTATCGCTCCCGATGTCTCGACCTGAAGTTCCGTAAACCATGTGGTGGTATCTATCAGCTTGATCCTCGATGGCAAAGAGATGGCTATTTGCCCGTTGTTGCAAAATGCAAACGGCTTTTCTCCCCACCCGATTACCCTGAAATTGAGCGTTTTGAACGGCTTGATTAGACTTATGAGCAGTATTAGCGTTCTGACCATGGCAGTTTACTTAACAAGCAAACTGCATGCCAGAACCCATCTCTGAACTATTCTATTTTCTCGATACGCACAGCCGCCACTTTCAATTCGGGTATTTTTGAAATGGGATCAAGTGCGTCGTTGGTCAACATGTTGGCAGCGGCCTCCGCAAAATGGAACGGGATGAAAACGGAGCCGCTGTAAACTCTGCCGGATGCGATCGCTTTGATCTTGATTTCGCCTCTGCGCGATACGACCCTCACGACCTCGCCGTCCTCAATTCCAAGTTTTTTCATGTCGTCTGGGTGCATCTCCATGTAAGGCCCCTCAACATACTGTGGCAACGCCTGCGTCCGCCTCGTCATCGATGTCGTGTGGAAATGATACAAAATCCTGCCGGTGGAGAGCAGGAAAGGATATTCCTCATCAGGCCATTCGGCAGGCGGTATGAAATCCACTGGATGGAATTTGCCAAGTCCGTTGGGACGGTTAAACCTGTCTTTGTAAAGGTATTTTGTGCCCGGATGCTCAGGTGACGGGCACGGCCACTGTAACTTCTCGCCGTTTCTTATCCTCTCGTAAGTGATGCCGGCGTAAATCGGCACAAGCCTGTTTATCTCGTCGATGATGTCCTTCACGCTGCTGTAACCCATATCATAGCCCATCTTCCTCGCAACATCCTGAACAATAACCCAATCCGGTTTTGCCTCTCCGGGCGGGTCGATGGCCTTCTGAACCCATAGCACGCGCCGCTCGGTGTTGGTGTAAGTGCCGTTTTTCTCAGCGAAAGAGGCTGCGGGTAGGACGACATCGGCGTATTGGGCTGTCTCGGTCAGGAATATGTCCTGAACGACGAGAAACTCGACCACCTCAAGCGCTTCCTTCACATGCGGGATGTTGGGGTCAGAGATGACAGGATTTTCGCCCATGAAATACATTGCCTTAACTTTGCCTTGAGTAGCGGCATACATCATCTCGACGACGGTCAGGCCGGGTTCTTCAGGAAGTTTAACACCCCATGCTTCTTCAAATTTGCGTCGAGCGTTTGGATCGGTAACTTTCTGGTAGCCGGGGAACACATTGGGCAGTGCGCCGAGGTCACATGCGCCCTGAACATTGTTCTGACCGCGCAGCGGATTGACACCTGTGGATTCGCGGCCAACATTGCCCGTGAGCAACGCCATGTTGGCAAGTGAAAGAACATTATCTGTGCCTGTAACATGCTGAGTTATTCCCATGGCGTAAACGATGGATGCCCTCTCCGCTGAGCCGTAGAGCCTTGCCGCTTCGATGATCTTCTCCTTCGGGACGTCCGTTATCTCCTCCGTCTTCTCAGGTGTGAACTTCTCAATGACCTTTATAAATTCATCGAACCCTTCTGTCCTAGACCGTATGAATTCCTCGTCCATCAGCCCTTCTTTCCAGATCACATGCATCAGACCGTTGAACAGGGCCACATCTGTGCCGTTTCGCTGCTGGAGCCAGACCGTTGCGTAATCTACGAGGTCGATCCTGCGAGGATCGGCGACTATGAGTTTGGCGTTGTGGAACAGGACTGCACGCTTGATGTAAGTTGCTGTTACAGGGTGTGTTTCAGTCGTGTTGGAGCCGGTGATGAAGATCACATCGGCGTTGAGAAATTCCTCAATCGAGTTGGTCATGGCGCCTGATCCGAACGCGCGGACGAGCCCCGCTATGGTGGAAGCGTGGCACAGCCTCGCACAGTGGTCTACGCTGTTCGTCCCGATTACGGCCCTCATGAATTTCTGGAAGACGAAATTCTCCTCGTTCGTGCACTTAGCCGATGAAAGCCCTGCAATGGCATCAGGGCCATACTTATCGCGTATCTCGCTCAAGCGGCTGGCAACATAGTCGAGCGCTTCTTCCCAGCTGACCTCGACGAACTTGCCGTCCTTCTTTATGAGCGGGTATTTCAGGCGATCAGGTGAGTGGACGAAATCGAGCCCAAACCTTCCCTTTACGCATGTCGATCCCCTGTTGGGTATGTCGTCGTAACCGCGAACTTTGACTATGCGGTCGTCCTTGATCCATAGCTCTAACTGACAGCCGACGCCGCAGTAGGGGCATGTCGTTACAACTTTACGATCGACATCGATCTCACGAACTCTAACGCCGTAAACCGGTTTTTCAACGAGAGCGCCCGTCGGGCACGCCTGCACGCACTCGCCGCAGCCATCACACGCAGAGTCAGCCCAGTTCTCGATGCCTGCAACGACATATTCTCCAAGACCTTTCCCTGCGAAAGACAGCACGCCCTTGCCCTGAATTTCAAAGCATGCCTTGATGCAGCGGCCGCACTTAATGCATTTGTGAGAATCGTAAATCAGAACAGGCGAGGAGTCGTCGTAAATCTTCGGGACCACATCCAAAAGCGACGGCAAGGTGCGCAGCTCCCTGCCGAGATTGTATCGAAAAGCGAGATCCTGAAGTTCGCAACTTCCGTTTTTCTCACAATTTATGCAATCGTCATCGTGCTCAGCAAGGATCATCTCAAGTATCCCGCGCCTTACGCTTTCGATTTCATCGTCAAAGGCCGTTACTTTCATCCCATCCTCGACCTGCACCATGCACGATGGGACGAGGCCGGGGCGGCCGTCGATCTTAACAACACACAATCTACATGAACCTGTTGGCGAAACCTTTTCGTAATAACAAAGCCCCGGTATGTCTATTCCGTTATCACGCGCCACCTTCAACAGGCTGGCGCCACGCGGGGCATGAATCTCTTTGCCATCGATGTGGATTGTGACCATCTCTTTTGAGCTCATGTTTAAAACCTCCGTCAATCGCCGCAACGGCTTTCAAAATCGGCCCTGAATATCTCAAGGGCTGTTTTTACTGGCAGGTGAACCGATTGGCCAAGCGGGCAGAAGGATGTAAGTTTCATGTTGTAAGCGATGTCCAACATGACATCCAGATCTTTTCGGGTGCAGTTTCCGTTGTAAACTCTGGTCATTATGTCCGTGATGATTTGCGTTCCGACGCGGCATGGCACACACTTGCCGCAGGATTCTCGTTTGAAAAATCTGGCTATCGAAAGGAGCACGCCGATTGCGTCAGCCTTATCGCTTAGCACAAGGACGGCGCCTGAGCCGAGCATGCCTCCCTTCTCTTTAACGCCCTCGAAATCCAATTTTGTGTCCAGGTCGGCGATGAACCCGCCAGCAGCGCCTCCGACGAGCGCAGCCCTGAACTCGCCATCTTTCAGCCCTCCGCCGTAGTCAAACACGAGCTCCCGCAGCGTTATGCCCATCGGTGCCTCAAAAAGTCCGGTGTGGACAGTGTTGCCGAGCACCGAATATACCTTCGTGCCGGGCGAGGATTCCGTTCCAAAGCTGCGATACCAATTGGCGCCCTTCATGATTATCGACGGCACATTGGCAAGCGTCTCAACATTGTTGACAAGGGTCGGCTGGTTCCAAAGTCCTTTCTGTGGCGGATAGGGCGGCTTTGGGCGTGGCTGACCGCGCTTGCCTTCAAGCGCCTCGATGAGTGCTGTCTCCTCGCCGCAGATGTAGCCGCCAGCACTCGGAACAAGCCTTATGTCGAACGAAAAGCCAGTGTCGAGTATGTTTTCGCCAATGAAACTGCGCTCTTTGGCATCGGCAATGGCTTTTTTGAGCCTTTCGATGGCAAGTGAATGCTCACCGCGAACGAATATGTAGCCCTGCGATGCACCCACAGCGTATCCGGCTATGAGCACGCCCTCGATGAGCCTGTGAGGATCGCCCTCCTCGATCACCCTGTCCTTGAATGTGCCCGGCTCGCTCTCGTCGGCGTTTGCGATGACAAACCGCATCTTTCCCTCGGATTTGGCCGTGAATTCCCATTTGAGCCCGGTCGGGAATCCTGCTCCGCCTCGTCCTCTGAGCCCTGAGGCCTTCACTTCCTCGATGACATCGGCAGGTGACATCTCATTAAGCGCTTTTTTCAAGGCTTCATAGCCGCCGCTCTCGATGTATTCGTCGATGCTTTCGGGGTCGATAACTCCCACGCGCTCAAGCACAATCCGTTTCTGTCTCGAAGGCAGTATCGTAGAAGGCAAAACGCTGCCATCAAACCTCTGATCGACGGTTTTATCCCCTTCAAGGTGTTTTTTCACAATTGTAGGCACCTCTGAAACGGGCACACCTGAATATCGCACGCCTGTCGGGAAAACCGCCAGACTGACGCCATCAAAGTCGCCGATGGACAGGCCGCGAATCACCTCCACATTCGGGAGCCCCTCGATCTCCGCTTTCAACCTGCTGAAAACCCCGTCATCGGCAACGCCGAGCAAAACATATCTCCTCGAACTCATCTCGTCTCCTCCTCCCTGTAACTTTCGATGATCTGCCTGATTTTGTCAGGTGTCAGGTTGCCCCACACATCCTCGTCCACGACCATGGCAGGAGCGACACCGCAGACGCCGAGGCAGGATGTCGTTTCAAGTGTGAAAAGGCCGTCTGGAGTGGTTTCCCCTTCGGAGATGCCAAGTAGCGATTTTAGCTCCTCAAGCACGGTGGTGGCTCCCATCAATTGACATGCCGGTGAATCGCAGACCTGTATGATGTGCATACCCTTGGGGACAACCCTCAACGCAGAGCAGTAACTTGCCACTCCATACACCCGCGCATAGGACATGTGCAGGTATTTTGCCACTTTCCTGAGGTCATCTGGCGTGAGATAGCCCTCTGGACGGGTCTCCTGAACCTCCTTGAGTATTGGCAGGAGGTTCTCCGGCAGGGGTTCAAATTTCTTGAGGACATTATCGATTGACATGGCGTTAACTCCCCTGCGGCTCATCATGCACATCGATGAGCCAGTCGATTATCGGGGTTCCTCCAATGATGTGGTATTCGACAACCGTTTTGACCGTTTCAGGCGTCATGTTTCCATAAGCGAATGTCCTGCCGCCGTGATGAACCTCAATAATCGGCTCGGATGATGCCACGCCCTTTTCGCCGGTTTTCTTCAAGACGACATTCAGCCCTCGCTGTTCGATTTCGGACTTCAGCGCTTCAAAAACGCTCATGGCACCAGCAGCAACTGCCGTCGTGCCGGTGCTAACCGTAATCACAATCTCCTTTTTATCAAGCTCTCCCATAAAAATGAGCCTCCTTTTGCATGCCTCAAAATGTTCTAAGTCCCGAAGGATTAACCTATATGACTATTCTTTCCAATTTTAAACCCACGAATTTTGGACAGCAAATCTCAATCAAAAACTGCGCCTCTCAGCCGATTGAGTGCGGTGGAGATCTCGAAGCTGCGGGGCAGGGTAAGGAAGCCGTCCGTTGCTCTCAGCACCGAAAAGCCCTCCGTGATGACATCTGAAAGCCCTTCTTCTATCATCTCCCTGACGGTCAGATCGCCGTATTTGTCAATCGCATAGAGCATTAGTTTGCCGATTGCGCGCGTCTGCTCCCTCTCGACTATCTGTTCAACCGCAGACAGGTCTATGAGATTGCTGCCGAAAAGGATGGTGTGTTTGCTTTTTGCGTCCACTTTTATCTTCCTGCCTCTGTATGGGCTCACGCTGTTTCGCCTCAACCTCCTTGCCGATGGTGAACGGAACGCCGGCACATCGGGCACGCGGTAAGGCCGCCTCTGAGCTATCTCTTTTGCCCTCTGTGTGGCGCATATCGGCTGATATTCTTCCATTAAAATGACAGTGTCCGCCACGCTCAGGTAGTCGCCTGCTCCGCCGACAACAATTATGCTTGAAATGCCCAACCTGCTGTAAAGTTCTCTGGCGCGGTCGATATACGGGACAATGGGCTCTTTCCTTATCAATTCGCGCATCAGCTCGTCGCGAATCATGAAGTTCGTTGCGGATGTGTCCTCGTCGATCAGGAACAAAGTTGCGCCCATCTCGATCGCTTCAATGATGTTAGCCGCCTGAGATGTCGAGCCCGAAGCGTCCTCTGTGGAAAAGTGTTTCGTGTCGATCGATGATGGTAAGTCCCTTATAAAAGCGGAGATATCGACATTACTTATGTATCGGCCGTCCTCGGCCCTGATCTTGACCGCCGCAGGGACTGTGACGGCGAGCTCCCTGCCATCGCCTGGAATGTGGTCGTAAACGCCAAACTGGATGGCCTCAAGCAGCGTCGATTTGCCGTGAAATCCCCCACCGGCTATCAATGTCACGCCTTCGGGTATGCCCATGCCTTTGATCCGCCGTCCTGAAGGCAACTTGAAGCTGATGACAAGCTCAGCTGACGGGTTAAATGGAACAGCCCCGTCGAGCGGCCTGTTATCAACGCCGCTGGCACGCGGCAGGATAGCCCCCTCGGCGATGAAGGCCACAAGCCCCTTTTCTTTAAGTTTTTGCCTTATGAAGCTGGCGTCTAAGGCGGTCTCTACATGCTTTTTTAGCTCTGCATCGTGGCGCTGTTGGGGGAATATGGACTGGATAATGGTCGGCAGCTCCTCGATGAGCATCTTGATAGCGATCCGTCCATTGATGCGTCTGCCGTCAGCCGGCAACCCGATGCCGAACCTGATCGTCAGGGCTTTCGCGCCTATCTCGACGCCTGATCTCTGGATGATCTCCTGTCCCGGACGCGCGAAAGCGTAAAGTCCGCTGTTGCCGCTGCCCCTTTTCCTTAAGAATTTGCGCGATACATCGTGCAGCCTGCGAAGCAGCCAGTCAGCGGTCGCCGTTCTGCTGACTTCGTCCTCCAGTGCCCATGATGGAAGCCTAAGGATGGAAAGCGAAACCTCGGCTTCAAATCTGCCAGGAGGCGCAAAAGGATCGGACTGCACATGTTTGACATGGAGCTTGAAAGTCCGATAATCGTATGTCCCGGTTATGTCTTTATAAGCTCCGTATCCCTTGCGATCTATGCGAGCCAGAATTCTTTTCAATCTATCCATTTTGTTTCATTGCTGCGCGTACGAGGCCGACGAAAAGTGGATGTGGCGATAGTGGCCTCGATTTGAACTCAGGGTGGAATTGCGATGCTATGAAAAACGGATGATCTTTTATCTCAACCACTTCAACAAGTCCGCTGTCAACTGCTTCGCCTGATACGGTGAGGCCGGCGTCCTCCAGCTGCTGACGATACGCGCGGTTGACCTCATACCTGTGGCGATGGCGCTCGTGGATTATCTCCTGCCGATAAAGGTTGTAAACGAGTGTATCCCTGAAAAGCCTCACTGCCGATGAGCCGAGCCGCATCGTGCCACCGTAAATCTCAAATCCGACCTCGTCCGGGAGTAAATCGATAACGGGGTGGGGTGTTGAGGGGTCGAATTCCGTCGAATTGGCATTTTCAAGTCCCACGACATGTCGCGCAAACTCCACGACGGTGAGTTGCAGGCCGAGACAGATGCCAAGGAACGGGATTTTGTTCTCGCGCGCGTATTTGATGGCCATTATCTTGCCTTCTGTCCCGCGCTTGCCAAACCCGCCGGGTATGATCAGCCCATCAATGCCATCCAGCATGCTCTCAGCGCCATTTTTCTCGACATCTGTGGAGCTTATCAGAACCGGTTCTACTTTTATGTCGTTTGCTGCGCCTGCATGAACGAGCGCCTCAAAAATGCTTTTGTATGAATCCCTTATGTGCACATATTTGCCGCAAAGCCCGATCCTGACAGTGCCACGAGAGGGGTTTTTGACCCGTCTCAAAAAATTCTCCCAGTCCGTCAGATCAGGGGATTCCGCGAAAGGTAATCCGAATTGCGTAAGAATTTCGCGATCAACATTAGCCTTTCTCAAAAGGAGCGGGATGTCGTAGATGGTTGGCATCACGGAGGCGCGAACCACTCGTTTCGGCGGCAGATTTGCGAAAAGCGCTATCTTCCGCACTGCATCCCATGTGATTTCCTTTTCTGCCCTGCATATCAGCATATCCGGTTGGATGCCTATCTCCCTTAGCTTCTGCACGCTGTGCTGTGTGGGTTTCGTCTTAAGTTCGCCAGCTGCAGACAGATATGGCAGAAGCGTCAGGTGGATTGAGAATGTCCCCGACGGCGGTTCCTCAAGCCTTAGTTGCCGTATGGCTTCGAGGAACGGCAGGCTCTCGATATCTCCCACGGTGCCGCCGACTTCGACGATGACTATGTCGCTGTCAACACCGAGCTGCCTGATTCTCGACTTGATCTCATTGGTGAGGTGCGGCACAACCTGAACGGTCTGTCCCAAAAATTCGCCCTTCCGCTCCTTCTCGATCAAGGTGGCATACACCTGACCTGTGGTGAAGTTGTTTTCCCGTTTCAGAGATTGGTTAAGGAACCGCTCGTAATGGCCGATGTCGAGGTCGGTCTCCGCCCCATCGTCGGTGACGAAGACCTCTCCGTGCTGAAACGGGTTCATCGTGCCGGGATCGACATTGATGTAAGGGTCAATCTTGAGGAGTTTCACACGGTAGCCGTTCCTTTTGAGGAGCAAGCCGATAGATGCGGTGATGACGCCCTTGCCGAGGGATGACACAACGCCGCCTGTTACAAAAATGTATTTAGCCATAACACAACCCCTTTTGGGACTTGATTATAAAGGCCGAATTTTGTCTCGGGCTCCGTTAACCTACTAAATCGACCACTGTCCTGTGCAGTTTCAGCCTGAAATCCCTGATTTTGCGCGCATCGCGTCCGTAAAAGACGCGATTGGTGAGGGCTACAACGACGAGCTCCCTATCGGGATCGATGTAAAGCGATGTGCCCGTGAAGCCTGTATGTCCGAATGTGTTAGGACCGAGTGGGTTGGATGGCGATGTTTCGGCGGGCGACCAAAGAGCCCAACCGAGCCCGCGCCTGGTGGTGCCCTTTTCGGCCTGAAGCGAAACCGCCTCTTGAGCCAGATGACTTTCTATCAGGACAGAATCTCCGAGCACCGAATGGAGCCACAAACGCCCAAATTCCGCCACATCTTTGACATTACCGAAAAGCCCGGCGTGCCCCGACACGCCGCCAAGCGCCCACGCATTTTCGTCGTGCACCTCTCCCTGCATCCTTTTTCCGCGCCATGGGCAATACTCGGTGGCCGCCGCAGTGTTGGCGGGAACAGGGCCGTAGGTTATCGAGGCTAACTGATACGGGGCTGTCAGATACCTTGAAACAGCCAGATTTAAAGGCATATCCGTGAGCTTTTCGATCGTCCAGCCGAGAACCATGAAGCCGAGATCCGAATAAACCACATTCGTTCCGGGTAGGTATGCGAAATCCGTATGAAACACCGCATCCCTGATCTTATCAGGCGAGCCCAATTTATAAAGTGGCTTCCAGCCGGGCAGGCCAGAAGTATGGGTCAGGAGGTGTCGAAAGGTGACATCTCGTGCGTCAACTGTGCCGCCGCTCGATACCTCGATGTATTTACCGGGGGCAAGCGGGTTCTCGAAAGGTGCAATCTCCCTCGTGCCAGAGAATTCGCTGAGTATCGAGCTGACAGGCTCATCAAGTGAGACGAACTCGTCCTCAACAAGCCTCAAAAACACCGTGGTGGTGAACAATTTTGTCAGTGACGCAAGGTCAAACAGTGTGTCCTCGGTCGCAGGTGTGCTGCCAAGCTCAGGGTTTAACACGCCCGCAGCATGTTCAAAAACAACCTCATCCCGTTTGACGACAGCGACAGCAGCGGCAGTGCAGCAATCCCCGATGCCGTTTTCTACTATGTCTCTCAGCAAGTTGATGTCACTTTGAGCCATCAAGGTATTTCACATAGTAGATACCGTGCACGCCGGGTTTGTAGAAATCGTATTTCGCACACTCAGGGAAATACCCGCACTTGAGGTAGAAGATGTTAGCCTGAAGGTTATCCGAACCTGTATCGACATAGATCTTCCTGACGCCGTTCTCCTTGCCATACTTTTCCATCGCCGCCATCAACTTTTTGCCGATACCTTTGCCCTGCTGACCCTCTCGGACACCGATCATGCCGATGTAGCCGACCATGTTCCATTTGGTGAACCAGAAAGTGGAGTAACCGACGACCTCCTCCCCATCGACAGCGACAAAAACGCGCCCGGTAGGCATGTTCAACACATTGTCCAGGTCTGCCACCGCATCCTCTCTTGGGGTGTGCATGACATGCTCATAGATGTAAAGCACACCTTCTCTGTGTTTATCCTGATATTCGATTATCTCAACCATACTTTGATTTTGTATCAACGCATAAAAATTTGCAACGCTAAAGGAAATGGACGATTTGTAGCCACAATTTCTCGAAATTTTTCACCAGGGATCGCTCGAATGAGCTGTTTAAACGGATCGATTTGTGGTGTCCGCGATGAAATATTACAATCATAGCGCTTATCTGAGAGCTTCATGCCCAAAGGAGCACAACGACATGAAAAGGATTTTGGTAATAGGTTCGCCCGTAATAGACGAAATCCACACATTCAGCGGAGAAGTTTACAAAAAATGGGGAGGAATATCCTACACGATAGCGGCAGCTGCAACGCTTCTGCCCGATTACCAGATTGTGCCGGCGACATGGGTTGGGGAGGAAGAACAGGCAGCTTTCCTCAAATTCATCTCCCAATATCCCAATGTGTCCGATGAACTTCTGCTTTTCGACAGAGGACTTACAAACAAGAACCAATTGGTTTACCGAGACGAGGAGGAAAGGGATGAGTTTTTTGAGCTCAATACCCGTCCCGTCCCGCTTGAACACCTGCGTCCTAATCTTGACACTTTCGAGGCCATAATGGTGAACTTCATCACCCCGCGCGATATAGAGATGGAAACGCTAAAAAGCATATCCATGTCATTCAAAAATTTGATGTTCGGGGACATCCATAGCCTTTTGAGGCGGCCGTCGAAGAATGGGAAGTTTGAACTGGTCAGATCGCTGCCAAACTGGAACATCTGGGCATCCTGTTTCGACATAATTCAGTTAAACCATCTGGAACTGCCGTCGTTTACAGGTTTTGACATCCGTGACGAGGCGGAGTATCGCATGGCCGCCGCAATGGTCTTGATGGCGGGGCCGCGCTGCCTCAATGTCACCCGTGGGAAAAGCGGGTCATTGCTGGCTTACAGGGAAAACGGCGAGGTGTTTTTTAAGGTTTACACAAATCCCCCACATACACCCGTTGATCCCACAGGCTGTGGTGACATATTCGGTGCGGCCTTCGTCTCCGTGATGCTTGGAGGTGGAGATTTCCGTTCAGCTGCGGAATTTGCCAACAGGAAAGCTATGGAGAAAGCTATCGGAGAATTGGATATCGGTTCGCTTGATGTAGATTGATTGTGCGGCCGCGCCGAAGGCGCGGCCGCACACCGTAATCAGGCCAATAAGCCTTTCAGCCTATCCACATTGCTGACGAAATTCATAACGAGCTTTAGGCTCGCATCGTAGTCGGAGAAATACATCAGGCTGACAGGCGAGTGAATGTATCTCGCAGGCACAGCGATGACGCCATACACAGCGCCTTTGCCCGATGTGTGAATTACCCCGGCGTTCGTCCCGCCGAAGCCGGGAAGTTTATACTGGAACGGGACGCCCGCCTCGCGCGCAGCATCTTCAAGAGCCATGATCATCTTCCTCGGGACGACGATTGTCTTGTCAGCTATGGTGATGACGGGGCCCTTGCCGAGCGAAGTAACCTGCTTGCGTTCAGGCACGCCGGGCATGTCGGCTCCGATTGTTCCTTCAAGCGACAACCCGATATCCGGTTGGACGGATGCCGCCACCGTCCGAGCCCCTCTAAGTCCGATTTCCTCGCCCATTGTGAAGGCGAGATAAAGGTCAAACGGCAGCTTATCTTTAAGGTTGCGCGCGATTTCTATCATCATGGCGCAGCCAACACGGTTGTCGAATGCCTTGCCGACGAGCACACCGTCATGGATTTCCCTTGCAGGGTAGTGGATAACAACGGGATCGCCCTCATGCACGCCCCTCTGGATTACTTCATCCCTGCTTGCTGCTCCGATGTCGATGAAAAGCTCATCGATGGGGATTACTTCGCGGCGCTCAGCTTGCGTCAGGATGTGAGGCGGTTTCGCCCCGATGACACCCTGCACGATGTCGCCGCTCCTCGTCTTGATCTCCACTAAATGAGCAAGGATGATGCGAGGATCCCAGCCGCCGAGCGGCACGAACCGTATGAAGCCGTTTCTTTCGATGCTGGACACGATAAAGCCTACTTCATCCATGTGTGCATCTAACATCAATTTGAATTCACCGCCGCCTCTTTTGACGGCTATCAGGTTGCCCAGCGGATCGGTTGTGAGCTCATCGACAAATGGCTCAATCTCAGTCTTTATGAACTCCCTGACATCATCTTCAAATCCGGCAACTCCGTGGATGTCAGAGAGTTTAAGTATTAGCTCTTTATCGGCCATTTCATCCTCCATTAGCTTGATATTTCCTCACCTTTGAAAATGATTTTTGCAGGTTTGGATGGAAGCACAAACGGGTCATCTTCCCAGATGAGGAAGTTGGCTTCCTTGCCCTTCTCGATAGTGCCCATATCGTCGTCGATGTCGAGATTTTTGGCTGCGATGGAGGTTATGGAAGCCAGAGCTTTGACCTTTGAAAATCCCGTCAACAGGAAATAACGGAGCTGGAGCAACAGGTTCCTCTGGAGCACAACGGGATGATCGGTCATCAAGGCAAAATCAAGCCCGACTTCTTTCATGGTCTGCAGGTTTTTCCATGTGTCGAACCTGAGCTCATACTTGTAGGCGAATGCGTCTATCGGCCCGTAGTTGAACGGGACTTCTCGTTTGGCGATCTCCTCGAAGATCTCGATGTTGTGCAAGTTACTGCCGTGCTCGATCGTATATTTGAATCCGTATTCGTCAGCGAACCTGAAAAGGGCGGCCAAATCCGCCTCAGTGTGCACATGAATCCTGAGCCTGAGCTCCCCACGCAGGACCTTAAGCCACTTCAAATCGACTGGATCTATCTCCTCCTCGACTTTTTTGCCGCTCTCAAGCTGTTTTTCTATCTGCCTGGCCTTTTCAAGGGATTTCCTGAGCACGCCGAATACACCAAGCCTTGTCGTGGGACGCTGACCTTTGTTATTTCCCGCATATTTCGGGTTTTCGCCAAGCGCTCCTTTGAGTCCACCGCTTTTGATGTAACGGTCAGCTTTCAATTTGCCCGGAACATACAGAACCGCTCCTTCGCCGCCTATAAGGTTACCGCTTCCCGGAAGGATACAAGTCACAAGGACGCCAAATTCGACGGAGTCGGAGAGCGCCGGATCCTCGTGATCGAAAGCGTCAAATGCATCTATCAACGGGTTGGTAAAATCGATGTAATCGTTAACATCGCCTCCGTTTGACGGCTCCCCCCACCTCGCAAGGCCTATGTGGGAGTGAACATCGATGAAGCCGGGCGTCATGATCTCGACGGTGTCATAGGGAAGATTGGGATTTGACTGAGTTACTTCCTCAATTCTGCCCTCATCGTTGACCACCACGAAGGTATCGGTTTTTAGTCCCTTCCCATCATATAAGTGTTTGACAAGGTAAGCCTTCATCGCACCTTCTCCTGTTTTGTTGCAGGTTATTATACTCAAATTCGGGTCAGAAGTGGAAAACAATTATGCACTTTATGGCTTTATCATACTCAGTTGATGAGATGCCTGATCGTCACACATAATTTTCCACGATGGTATGGAGATATCTCTGGCAATTTTATATTTGAGCTGGTATCGCGGTTCACACGCACAGATGTAAATGTGCTTGCGCCGTGGAGCCGTGGTGCAGAAGTTACCAAGCAATATCGACTGCCATCATCTAATAAGTTGAAGGTCAGCAGGTTCAAGTATGGAGCACCTCCCTTGCCCGAAATAGCTTACATGGGCAACATGCAAAAAGTGATACTGCGCTCGCCGCTGCACCTGACATCGTTCGCATCGTTTTTAATCTCCATGACATCAGCCGCTGCCAGACTTTCGAGATTGGTGGATGTGATAAACGCCCATTGGCTGATTCCCGGCGGATTTTCTGCCTCGCTCGGATCCATTTACCACAGGAAGCCGATGGTCATTACCATGCACGGCACGGATAGCGTGCTGTTCATGAAATTCCGCCGATACCTCAGGTTTGACCTCCCAATCTTCAGAAATTTGAAGGCGATTACGGTTGTGTCATCCTTCATAGCGGATACCGTGAGACCATTTGTTCCGCCTCATGTTCGCATTGAGGTCATCCCTATGCCTGTAAACGAAAAGGCGTTTCGCCCGGAGCTCAGGAAGTCCGTCAAACAGGAGTTTGACATTATCTATGTCGGTAGGCTGACCGCACAGAAAAACCTGAGCAACCTGTTGAAAGCCATTGCTATTCTGAGAGATAGGTTTAAATTTGAGGCAAAGGTGTTGATAGTCGGCGATGGCCCTGAGTTGCACAACCTCAAGGAATTGGCTCGAAATTACAGGATAGGTGAGCTTGTGCACTTCGCGGGCAGTGTCCCGCCGTCACAGGTGCCTAATCAGATGGTGCGCGCACGGGTCATAGCGATGCTTTCAGTTCGCGAAGGGTTTGGTATGAGCATACTTGAAGGCATGAGGATGGGACTTCCCCAAGTGGCGTCGAACGACGGGGGGATGAAGGACATCGTGGTGGATGGGGTAACTGGTTACCTTGTGCCGCCCGATGACGCAGACATGACGGCCGCCGCTATTTACAAAATCCTAAGTGATCCCGCCCTCTATCAAAAAATGGGCCATCTGTCCACAAAAAGGGCAGAGGAGATGTTCTCATCCGAAAAATTGGCCAGAAAGTTCGAAGATGTCCTGTTGTGGGCCGCAAAACAGTCAAATGAAGCTTAGAAGAACAGCCTGAACATGAATTTAAACACGGTGCTGATTGGCACATAGATTACCCATGGTATTAAGTAGATGGCCACGATCAGAAAGATGATTGTAAAAGGCAACATGTATTCGAGGGACGGATGATCCTTCCAGAAATACTCCACCACACGCCATCCATCTAACGGAGGCAGAGGGAAGAGATTAAAAACGCCGAATGCTACATTTATGTAGCTGAACGAATAGAGCAATACATTGAGTGCCGAGAAGTTTACGCCTGAAATCACAAAGATCTTCATGAGCATAAGGCCGACCAGAGCAGACAGGAAGTTGGAGAACGGCCCAGCAAGTGCGACCAAAAGTGCGTCTCGCCTTGGATTTCTCAAATTTGCAGAGTTGATCGGAACGGGCCTGGCCCAGCCGATATGGGCGAATATAAGCGCAAGGAACCCGAACCAGTCTATGTGCTTGAGCGGGTCGAGAGTGAGCCGCCCCGCACGGACAGGTGTCGGATCACCTAACTTGTAGGCGACATAACCGTGCGAGAACTCATGAAATGACATCGCCCATAGCATGCCAGGCAGAAAAAGCAGGAAATCGACGAATTTCGAGATCAAATTTTCCACATCTACCTCCCTTGTTTTATAAGACTACAAAGCCGACCGAAACGGTCGGCTTTGTGTATCGAGATTATTAGCCCAAAGCTATACTCTCTCAAGCTTCCCATATAAACGGGCGGCTGTCCGTGAGGATCTCTCCGCCCTTTTCGAAATCTAACATCAGATAGACGGGCAGTGCGAACATTGCGCCGAGCTGCTCAGGAGAGAGGAACTTCAGGCCGTGGAGTCCGCGTTCCTGCATCAGTTCTCTGATAGCTTCGGAGGATGGAAGCTCCAGTTCTTCGGATTTCGATGCAAGAGTGAATGCCCAGTCCAGGTTGAAGGAGAAGATGTAGGTGTGATAAGGCAGAACCGTCGGGAATACGGCCTTAAGCGTGGTCGCAATATCCACCCAGAACCTGTGATAGTATATGTCAGCGCTTCCAGACTGGATAGCGATTATGCCGTCGTCAGTGAGCACATCGTAAACCCTGCTGTATAGCTCCTTTGTGAACAAGAAACGAGATGGGCCACCTTCTATCGGCTCCGTGAGATCTGAGATCACGACATCGAACTTCTCATCCGTTTCCTCGAGATATTTCCTTGAGTCGCCGATAACCAATTCCGCCCTTGGATCGTCAAATGCGCCATCTGCCCACTCAGGAAGTTTTTCCTTACATACCTCGACAAGCTCTCCGTCGATGTCCACCATCACGGCCCGCTTAACAGTTTTGTGTTTCAGCACCTCTCTAAGGGTCGCACCTTCCCCTCCGCCAAGAATGATCACGCTTTTCGGTTCGGGATGAAGCAGCATGGCAGGATGAACCAGCGCCTCGTGGTAAACGAACTCGTCGATTTCCGCTGACTGCATCTTGCCATCAAGGAAAAGGGTCTTGCCGTAAGCTTCCAGCTCGAGTATGTCAACAGACTGGAATTTTGTTTGTCCCTGATGCAACACCTTCTTAGCTTTGTAGAGGAATTGCAGGTTATCGGTAAATTTCTCAGCTACCCAGAGGCCATCACGCATCTAATTCTCCTTTTAGTTTGCAATGGTGGCTTCTGCCAATTCCGGTTGTTTTTCTTTTTCGGCGCCGAACATGGGCAGATTGAGCTCTGGCAGCACTCCTCTCTTGACCTCGAATGTCGTGATGCTGTCAGGCTTGAACTCCTCGACAAGGACGCTTATGGCCCTTTCCACATCCACATCTTCGCTGCAATAGAATAGGTCAACGGCAGCGAAACCATGTTCGGGCCATGTATGGATTGTGAAATGGGATTCTTCTATTATGACAGCCCCTGAGACACCGAAAGGCTGGAATTGATGGAAGTAGGTGGCAACTATGTGAGCTTTTGCTTCTTCTGCGGCTCTTATCAAAACCTTTCCGACATACTCTTTATCCTTCAAGGTAGAAGGATTACAACCAAACATCTCGACCAGCACATGGGTTCCCAATGCCTTTTTCACTTCCTCTTACCTCCTTTTTTGTTTCATGCCCCATCACCAATTATCGACGAAAAGGAGCCCGACACATGTTCTGGTACATCGGTCTCCGTCATGCATAAATTACACCTCCCTAATGTTTTGGTGCAAAATCAGCTATCTCTATGTGGCGCCATATTATATTTTCGCAAAAGTCCGCTGTCAATCGCACTTTATCACTCATTTAGAATGTTACCGAAATGAAGGCGTTCTATGATCAAAAATCTACCTATAAACTTCTCGGAAAGAAACAAATACTTGCTCCTGATGAAATCTTGTTACAAGAAGGCTTTTAAGAAAGAAAAAAATATATCCTTATTGATGAAATGCAGAAAGTCACAGGGCTCCACCGTAAATCAATCATACAACTGATGAATGACCCTTCTCTCACCACTGAGTCCAAAAAACTCGCCCTCGTGAAAGAAGCCCGGTCTATGGTGCGATGATATTAAAGATGCTGTCCTCGTGACAGTCTAAGCTCTCGGTTACACAGCTGCAAAACGACTGAAACACTATCCTTTCCACAGCTCGCTATCTCGCAAGCTTCGGGAAACTTGAACTTACCTAAGAGCTGATGGAAAAGCTGGATAAAATCGGTTTTTCCCGCTCAGGCGCATGCTTGCTTCCATCCTGAGGGATAAACCTCGCCCAAAAGCTCCTAATCGCGGCAACAAAAAGATTCTCCTGATAAAAATACCGATAGAACGCATATCATGGGATCAGCAAGAGCCCGGATATTTTGAGGCTGATCTTGTGCATCACTCTGGTTCAACGACATCTGAAGAATATATCCACACCTTCTCCCTTTCCCAATCGGAACTACTCTCTGTTCGGTGCGGTTTAGTAACGAAATCAAATGGAGGTTAACATTTTTCATTTGACTTGATACGGTGGGTCTGTTTTTCGAACAGCCTTATGATTCTGGAGGTTTAATGCTTTAATGTTCGCTGAGAAAATGCATGGCCTTCTTTGGCTACGGATTATCAATAGAACCTTGAATTGGTTAGGGGCGCGAACCCTAAAAGTTTCCCATGTCAGAATGAACTGATAGAGTCAATGAAATTTTTTTATTGACGCCTTTGCTAACGCCTGTTCAAGGAAAATAAAGCACCCAATACCAAAATATCCAGCGAAGAATACATTATAAAAACATAACTGAGTTAGTCCCTTAAGATCAAGTCACCCCTTCAGCAAGTTTACCCTTACCACTCCCCTATATCTTCCAGTATTTTATTAACCCCCTCTGTGGCCCTTTCGCATGCCGTTTTAGCGTCCACCTGTCCGATCCACGCCTTGTCGAACTCGCGAGTCACAAGATCCGTCCATTCTCCAAATCTGGGTGTGAACGGCAAAGGATGTGCGAATTCAAAGGATTTCAATATGACATTTGCATCGACGCCGAAGCTGTCGCACACGGCCTTGTAAACATCGCCATAAGCGACGCTTTTGAGTGCGGGAACAGATGTGCCTGTTCTGGCAAGCACTTCCTGAGCGTGTTTTGAGGAGAAGAACCGCACGAGGAGCCATGCGGCCTCTTTATTCTTTGTGTTCACATATATGGAGTTACCTGTCCCATTGGAGAAAGCCGCTCTGACTTTTCCCTTAGGCAGCAGCGTTATCCCGTAATCTACCTCAGGGACATTGTAATACCTGAAGTTCCACGAGCCCGTGGTGACCATAGCCACCCTACCGGTCAGAAACGGATCTGCCTGACCTGCAAGCTGAATGGACGAGGGGGCACTGGAATCAACCAGCATCATGTCTATGAGGAACTGGATCGCTTCAACAGCTTCAGGCCTGTTCAAAGTGCATTTCCTTTTATCTTCACTCAACACGCTTCCACCGTTCTGCATAACGAAGTCGCCCCAACATAGCTCCATATCATTTTGAACGAGAAAACCATATTGATCCTTTATTCCGTCATTGTTGAAATCGATAGTGAGCTTCTTCGCCACTTCGCGAAGCTTTTTCCAGTCCCATGTTGTATCTGGATAAGGAACTCCCGCCTTATCGAACAGCTTTTTATTGTAGAAAAGCACTATCACATTGTAGTCTCTCGGAAGGGCATAATGCTTTCCCTTGTAGGTAAAAAGCTGGTAAGGAATCTCGAAGAAGTCGGTCGTGTCGATGTCGGATGTGTCCATGAATTCGGTAAGGTCAAGCAGCAGCCCTTTGCGCGCGAAATCGTAGAAATACCTGCCTGATATCATGAAGACATCGGGAGCATTCCCCGCCACAAACTGAGCCTGAAGTTTATCCCAGTATTCGCTCCATGGAGCGTACTCGAATTTGACTTCGATGTCGGGATGAAGCTTTTCAAACTCTGCAATCAGCTCCTGAGTAGCAGCGACTTCCGCCGGATCAGCCCATCTGAAGTATCTTATCCTGACTTTGCTTCCACTCTCTCCCTTTTTGCATCCTGCCACGATGAGAGTCACGAATATCGGCACCAACAAAAGCCTAAATCTGTTCATTTTGTGCCTCCTGTGATTTGTTCAAAAGAGGATATTGTCAGAATCTCCATGTTTTCAATCATTAAAGAAAATCGAGTTAAAACTGGACCAATTCCCTCAATAACAGGATTTCTAAATTGCCAGATTATTGCAGCTTAAAATGGCTCATGATCCCTTCGGTTTTCAGTCTATTGCCGTGAGACGGCCAGAAATTCTCAACGCCTCTATCTATCAGCTTTCTAAGGCTTTGTTTGACCTCCAACATGTTCTCAAGGAAAGCTGGGAGAGGGCTCGACCGGCACCAGTCTTTCCTATCCATGACAAGGTCGCCCACGATCGCATCGCGTTCGGACACAAGGGAAAGTGAACCAATAGTATGGCCCGGCGTATGAACGACCTGCCAGTCAAAACCCCATTCCTTCAGGTCAAGCCCATTCGCATCCAGAATTATGTCCTTTTCATTGGGGACATAAGGCTCGTAGCTGAAGTTCAGAAACACTGAGAGTTTGACGGCCAGTTTAAGGCACCAGTTTCGCCCCTTCGGCATCTTCATCTTGCCATCTTTGATGTAGCCAACCTCGGATTTATGCACGATCAACCTTGCGTCAGGCAACAAGCGCATCATGGCGGCGAGATTCCCGACATGATCATGATGGTGATGTGTTATTAGGAGAAACATGACCTCTTCCAGACTGACCCCGATATTTTTCAGGCGTTCTCCAATGTAATTCACATCAGTGCGAGGGCCGGTATCGACCATCAGCCAGCCCTCACGCCCTTCGATCAGATAGACATTGGTGTATCTGACCTTAATCTTTTTAAAATTTTCCACACTTCCATCCGTCCTCTTCGATCTCTATATTTGTGTGCTTATCGATCCTCATATTGACTTTTTCGTTGTATTCACCGCCAAGTTTTATGCACTTCCCCACCGGAACTCTGCCAGTCCCTGTCCACTTGAAAACCATTATAGCCAGCTCAGGTTTTGGATCAACAAAGTCTTCATCAAATCTAAAATCCTTCGCAGAATAGGTGATCTTGAATTCCTGGGAGTCAGGAGTTATCCATCTCCAGCCCAGAAAATCATTTTTGCTAATTTTGTCTAATTCATAAAGATAAATGACATAGCATCCTGGTGCCCTGTCAATATCGAATTTCCCCTCCACCGAATATTTCTTACCTTCAGCGGGGAGGGGATCTATTCCAATTTGAATGGATTTGTGCCCGGTTTTATTCATGTAGCTGTCAATAAGCTTCAAAAATTCAGGAGCTTTTGCGTCGAGTTCCCTGGCTTTTATTTCCTTTTGATCTTGAGGTGATTCTTCCTTCAATTCAGCAAGACTTCCCATACCTATCCGAAAGTAAGGATCTCCGGAAACTGTTTTTAAGTTGATTATGTATTCCGCACCTCGAACAGCATCAGGCGGAATATCAACGCTTCTCACTCCATCATGCGTCAGTCTTCCATAAATTTTGTCTTTGGGTGTGAACAATCTCAGCTTTTCCTTCAGAATTTCATACTCTTTGTCAGGGATAGTGCCGAGCACCCTGCACTCAGTTACACCTTTGGCATGCATTGGATCGGGCAACACGATAATGCGGACACTCATCGAAATTACCTCCTTTTAAAATTTGTCTCTATAAAGTCAACAGCTGCTGCGACATCCGCAGTCGCAACAGCTTCTTTATAATCAAGCCCACCCACAACAATTGCAAGATCCACAACATCAAACATCGGCACATCGTTTTCCCCATCCCCAACTGCCACGGAGAAGACCTCATCCAGCCGTTTATGCAGCTCAATCACGGTTCTGGCAGCCTTCCCCTTATCGGTTTTGCCCGTGACCGTTATAAATCGGCTGCCTTTCATGACTGTCAGCCCTCTATCTCGCAAGATCTCGATAAATCCCGTTGAGCAATAGCTGAAAATCGTCTCAGAAAAATGCCGCATAGCTGCAAGTCTCGCAAGGTAAATCGGCAACCCAGTGAACCTCACGACCTCCTCCAAAGTGGAATTGCCATAGTATTTGAGGCAGAATTCGTCCGCAATCTGATCAAGCTCACGCCTGATCAGGGAATAATCCAGTCCGAGCTTCAAAACCCCGTATTTTCCTTCCCGTTCATTGACAAATTGGCTAACGGGATCGTCCTTGGGGATAAAAATGCCGCCTCCGTTTTCCACAATCATTATGGGGTTTATTTTTAGCTTATTCGCGTAAAATTCCTGTTCCGCAAGGGATTTGGACGAATTAAAAACGATTTTGAAGCCTATCGATTGCAACTTCTCGATGATAGGAAGAGCGGGCGATGGGGTGTAGTCTTCACCGATTAGCGTCTTATCGAGATCGAGGAATATCAATCTCACCATGGCTTCAATTCCAGCAACGAATCCGAATGTGCTCGAACGCCGTCGAACCACTTCTGCGCATCAATATGGCCTATCGGAGGCATGACCAGCGGTTTTGGAGGTTCGCCGTCGTCAAGAACGCCGTAACTTTTGAGCTCATCCTTTATGCGCTTCCGTATGGTTTCATTGCTTATCGAGGAGTGGTAGATGGTGGACAGGGACATCAAAATCATGTCTTTGATGTGTTCATCCCCTTTCTCCTCGTGGATGTGCGGGTTCAATGTCTCGATCTGGAACACCTCGATGCCGCTATCGTAAACATGTTGCAGCCCCTCAGGCACAGATTCGCCTCCGAATTTTTCAAGAAGATAGACAAGCTGATACGGCTCAATGGAATACCCTGTTGAGAATTCCATGATCTCGGCAAGGCCGATGCTCATTGCGTGCTCGCCTGCGTTGCCTGTAACCACGATATTGGTCTCAAATCCCGTCTTTGCGCCTATCAACATGTTCATAAACCTGTTTGTTATCTCGCTGACACGGCCCCACTTCTTGAAATAAAGTCCCTGGCCGGTGACCTTTGGTTTGTGGCGCCAGCTCAAGCGCACCATGGAGTAATCGCTTTGTGACATCAGAAACCCTGCGGCGTAATCTTTGACATACTCGTTCACTGAACCCGGAATGTAGTTATCGGCATCGACAAAGCCGACGTATCTGGCCCCTATGGCCCTTGCTATCATTATGCCTATCAACATGCCCTCACCTTTACCGCGCTTCACAAGTCCATCTTCGTCGAGGATAGCCGTATACCCGGCGTTTGCGAACTCATCGGCTATGGCGGCATCGCGTTGATGCACCATAATGATGCGGGAGTGCGTGAACTGGTAAAAATGTTTGATGAGCTCAACTTCCAGCTTATATCTGTTGGGGCCTTCCTTTTTGCTTCCGGAAACTATGATGATCGGGCACTTATGTGGTATTGCCTTGAGCACACCATCGATGAGCTGGAGCTTCTCGTCCTTCATAGGCACCACGATCGCCATCTGGCCGAGCGTGGCGTAAATCTGATCCCGATCGATGTTCTGAATAAGATGGCTCTTAACCAGCTCGGTCTCCGTGTCGAGTTTCAGGACCCTCTGCACCTCATGAAACATAACAGCCCCCAAAAGTTCCTTGTAAACTGCGGCTTCAAGCAGCATATTTTCGCCTCCTTGTTGAAAAAGTTTCGCAATTTCAGGCCAAATATAAGACGGAATTTATGATTGTGCAAGCAACTGGAGGTTATTTGTCGTTTTGTTTGTGTCCGAAATTCTTTCTAAAATTTAACCCCTGTTTTGGGGGTATTAGAATGTATCCAACCCAACAGGAGGTAAAAATGAACATAACAATATCTTTCAATGCCAAACTCAACTTTGACACGGGGTAATTATATTATTGCGCTACAATGTGTTAAATGAACCAACAATGGGCAGGTGTATTGCTATAAATTCATATTACATCTTGTGCCACAATAATTTAAATATTGGGTGAGTGCTACAAGGTGAACACCATGTGACCTTGTTATCTTTTGAGGTTTAACGGCTGTTGGTGAAATCATTCGAGATCAAAGGACCAGTAGTATGCGATTCTGAGTTCCTCCAACTTGTCTTGCATCTCAGGAGTGAAATCGTGCGCTACAACCACCGGGAAAACCTTTATCCCTTCATGTCTCTCTATCTTCCTAATTCTCTTGAGGAATGTGTTCAACTCCCTGTTTGACATTCTAACCTTGCACTCACCTACGATCATCAGACGCTCATCGCCTCTGAGCCCATAGCCGAATATGTTGACCTGCATCCTTTTGCCGCCAACATCCAGATACCGTCGCCTCAATCTGCCGTCCACCTCGATGTTGAAATCACGCTTCAAAATTGAAGACAGGTATTTGTAGATCTGGTTTTCGAGGCCATATCCGACAGAGTTAGAGAGACCTTCGAGCCGTTCCTCTACAAAAGCCATCCTCTGGGCAAGTTTACGCAGCTCTTCTTCTGTCCTCTTCTGCGCCTCAGCAAGTTCATGTATGACAGCCCACACCCTGTTGAAGTTCTCATTGGTCTGCTCGACGAACCTCAAAAAATCCTCCCTTTTCACGCTCTCGCCAGTGATGCGTTTAACCTCATCGATGAGATCGAGAAAGGCCTCTCTTATCTGAGGATCGAGATTTGATATCTTTCGTATGAAATCCGTGCTCACCATCTCCATCACCTCATAGGCCATTAGGAATGATAACAAAAACCAACTGATCGTTCAGGGACTTATTGATTCTTGTTTTAGAAGAAAACATGTCGGCTGTTCAGATTGCCTGGCTGCCTCCTTCTGTCCTTAGGCAATTTCATCAGCTTAAAGTGTTCGTTGAACTCTATGCCCTTGTGGGTTCAGGCAAGACAGGAAGCGCCTTAACTCGTGGCTTTGAGTATAGTTGAAAGCTACAACTTACTTCATTCTTGGCTTCATTTCTCGATGTGTTACCATCTCATAGATCCATTCGAGCACAAAACTGATTGTTGTAAGGATAACCAGAACGACAAGTGTGGCAACAGAGTGAAGATAGAGGTAATAGACCAGCACGGAAAACGAGACGATGTTCCCAAGTATTGAAATAATTATCAACAGAGGGTTACCCTTTGTCTCCTTGATCAGTTTGAGATGCCCTATGTTTACCCCTGTGTAGATTATCAGGAAAGCAGCGCTTCCCAGCATAGCTATTTTACTCAGATCTAACAGATTTGCGAAAATTATCACGAGTGTCGCTGTTATGATTAATCCTTCCGTGCCTCTCCCCCATATTTTTCTATCAAAGTCTTCGGGCAGTTCTCCATCTCTTGCCATCATGTAGCTTACATTTGCACCGCCATATAGGGTGGCGTTTATGGCAGATGCTGTCGAGAACAGGGCCGCAATTGCTATCACCTTGAACCCAGCAATCCCAAGGAACGGTTTGGCAGCTTCAGCAAGTGCATAATCTTTAGCTTTCACTATCTGTGGCAGAGGTAGGTTCCCTACAACCGCGAGGGAAACAGTTACATAGATTAAAATCACGATGAGCACGCTCAGATAAAGGGCGCGAGGCAGTAATTTTGGGGGGTTGTTCATGTCCTCGGCGGCGTTGGTGATGAGTCCGAAACCTTCATAAGCAAGAAAAACTATCGCGGAGGCGAAAAAGATGTTTTTAGGTGCTGGAAATCTGGAAGGGCTTAATAGCTCAGGTTTTATGAAAAACAATCCTATGAGCGCGAACAATATCAAAATTCCCACTTTTATTGAAACTATAAACAACTCTGATTCACCGACAGCTTTTGCACCAATAAAATTGATAGCGGCAAATACAACGATTATCAAAGTTGCAACGATATTGGTCCAAAAAGCGGGGAAGTTTGGGAAGAAGGTCATGGCGTAGGCTGCAAATGCCCTGGCATAAAGGGATAAAGCTATTATGTAACCGAGCCAGAGCATTAAGTTAAATCCTCCACTAATTACCCCACTTCCAAAGCTCTGAACGAGAAATTCAACAGGCCCTCCAGCAGAAGGATATCTCACTCCCAATTTAGCGTAAGAGTATGTGTTGAAAAGAGCGACTATGCCGGCAATCACGAACGAGATATAGACAGCGTTACCGCCTATCTGGCAGGCAGTTCCGAGTATTGAAAATATGCCTGCTCCAACCATACCGCCTATTCCTATTGAGATAGCGCTCCATAACCCGATACTTTTCCTTGACATCTGCTCTCTCCTTTGACGGTTATTTTGTTGTATTATGCGGTGGATTTCAAAAGGCGGTCATAACGAAGGGCGGGGCGGCGAAGCCGCCCCGCCCGATTTTGTCTCTCCAGTTCGACCTACTGCTTGCTTTCAGGATGTTCCTTAAGCCACCTCTCGCGGAACTTGTTGTAGTATTTGTCGATATACTCATCGCGGATACGCTTCAGTTCGGCGCGTGGGAACATCGCCAAAAGCTCCCATCCGAGATCGAGCGTCTTTTCTATCGGCCTGTCCTCGTATTCGCCCTGCCCGATATACCTCTCCTCGAATAGCTCAGCGAACTTGAAATAGAGTTTGTCTATATCCGAAAGTGCGGCCTCACCAAGGATCACGGCAAGCTCCTGCACCTCTTTACCACGCGCATAAGCTGCAAAGAGCTGATTGAACAGGTTGGCGTGATCTTCACGCGTTTTCCCTTTCCCAATTCCTTTGTCCTTCAAACGCGAAAGGGATGCCATGACATCGACCGGCGGATAGATCTTCTTGCGGTGTAGAGACCTCGAAAGGATTATCTGCCCCTCTGTGATGTAACCTGTGAGGTCAGGGATTGGATGTGTTTTGTCATCCTCGGGCATAGTGAGGATCGGAATCATGGTAATGGATCCCTTCTTACCCTTTATTCGTCCTGCCCTTTCGTAGATCGTGGACAGGTCGGTGTAAAGGTAGCCCGGATAGCCGCGGCGACCTGGCACCTCTTTACGGGCAGCGGAAACCTCACGCAGAGCTTCGCAGTAGTTGGTCATGTCCGTCAAAATCACAAGCACATGGTAATCCTTATCGAAAGCGAGGAATTCGGCTGTTGTGAGTGCTACACGCGGCGTGGCGAGACGCTCGATTGCAGGGTCATCTGCAAGATTGAGGAACAGAACAGCGCGCTCAATGGCTCCCGTCTCTTTGAAATCGTTGATGAAGAACTGTGCTTCCTCGAAAGTGATGCCCATGGCCGCGAACACCACGGCGAACTCTTCCGCTTTACCGAGCACTTTTGCCTGACGGGCGATCTGTGCGGCCATCCTGTTGTGCGGCAAGCCTGATCCTGAAAAGATCGGCAGTTTCTGGCCGCGAACGAGCGTGTTAAGCCCGTCTATCGCTGAAATCCCAGTCTGGATGAACTCGTTGGGGTAGTCCCTTGCATAAGGGTTTATCGGTGCACCGTTGATGTCACGCCTCTCCTCCGGGATTATGTCAGGGCCGTTGTCGATAGGGCGGCCAAGTCCATCGAAAACGCGCCCCAACATGTCGGCTGAAAGCGGCATTTCAATTCCGCGAGCGAGAAACCTGACCTTCGTCTTATCGATGTCAATTCCCTGTGTGCCTTCAAAGACCTGAATGAGTGCCTTGTCGCCTTCCACCATCAGCACCTGACCCGTGCGTTTGGTGCCGTCCGGGAGTGAAATCTCAACGAGCTCAGCGTATTTCGCCCCATCGACGCCCTCTACAAAGAGCAACGGACCGGATATGTCCGTCACAGTGTTGTATTCGGTAAACCTCTTAGGATCAAGCTGTAAGCTTTTTGAACTCATCATCAATCTCCTTCCTCAATGCCTCAAATTTTTCGACGAATTTGCCTTCACGGTCTTCTTCGATGAATTTCATTCTGGCCACTTTCTCCCATGAACCGAGTTTCCGCATCTCCTGTACAGAAACCCCTTTGTTTAGCGCCTGCTTTGCATTGTCGTAGAGATGGAATATAGTCTTCAACATCTGATGCTGTTTTATCAGTGAGCTGTAAGTATCGATCGGATCAAATGCGTTCTGGTGGAGGTAATCCTCACGGATTGACCTTGCTATCTCCATGAGCAGCTGGTCGGATTGTGAAAGGTAATCGAGACCGACGAGCCTCACGATCTCCTGAAGCTCAGCCTCCTTTTCGAGGATTGTCATTGCCTCTTTTGACATGGTGTAGAAATCTTCACCGATCTCTTTGTCCAGATATGGTTTCACACCTTCAAGGTAAAGGGAATAGCTGCGAAGCCAGTGGATGGCAGGGAAATGTCTCTGATAGGCCAGCTGTGCGTCGAGGCTCCAGAACACCTTTACAACCCTGAGTGTGGCCTGAACAACCGGGTCTGCGAGGTCACCGCCGGGCGGCGAGACAGCGCCTATTGCCGTGAGTGCACCCTCCCGTTCCTCCTGACCGAGTGTCTTGACGCGTCCAGCACGCTCGTAGAAGGACGCGACGCGGGTTGCCAGATATGCGGGATACCCCTCTTCGCCGGGCATCTCTTCAAGTCGGCCGGATATCTCGCGCATCGCCTCAGCCCATCTCGATGTTGAGTCGGCCATGAGCGCCACCGTGTAGCCCATGTCGCGGAAATATTCAGCTATCGTTATACCCGTATAGACCGACGCCTCACGCGCCGCGACAGGCATGTTGGATGTGTTTGCTATCAGGATGGTTCTCTGCATCAAAGGGAGGCCTGAACGGGGGTCTTCGAGCTCAGGGAACTCTATCAACACATCTGTCATCTCGTTTCCACGCTCACCGCAACCGATATACACAACTATGTCAGCATCAGACCATTTTGCGAGCTGGTGCTGGATGACTGTTTTGCCTGAACCGAACGGCCCCGGCACGCAAGCTGTGCCACCCTTCGCAACCGGAAAGAAGGTATCGATTATGCGCTGTCCCGTAACCATCGGGATGTCAGGAAATAGCCTCTCTTTTACCGGTCTTGGCACACGCACAGGCCATTTGTGATAAAGCTTAACTTCGTAACTATCACCGTCTTCAGTTTTGACGACTGCAACGACATCTTCAACTGTGAATTCTCCTTCTTCGATTTTCTCTATTTTGCCAGGTTTTGCGTTTGGTGGAATCAAAATCTTGTGGTTTACAAGCTCGGTTTCCTTGACTTCTCCAATGACATCACCGGGTTCAACATGATCCCCTGCTTTTTTGACCGGTTTGAAATGCCACTTTTTATCTCTTGGCAGCGCAGGGACATGAATGCCACGAGTAATGAAATGGCCGGCCTTTTCGGATATGACATCGAGAGGTCTCTGGATTCCGTCGAAGATGGATGATATGAGTCCGGGGCCAAGCTCTACCGAAAGGGGTTCGCCTGTTGGATAAACCGGCTCTCCCGGGCCAATTCCTGTGGTATCTTCATATACCTGTATGGAGGCTCTGTCACCTTTTAACTCAATTATTTCGCCTATCAGCCTGTGGTCGCTGACATACACGACATCATACATCTTTGAACCAAGCATATTTTTGGCGACCACCAATGGCCCGGCGACCTTAACTATCTCGCCTACCTGTTTTGTTTCAGCCATCCACAAATCTCCTTTTTCGCAAATGATTTTGAAGAGGTTGATAATTCTAAACTTTTCTGCCCCTTGATGTCCAGAATGCGTTATCACTCATTTAAAATGTTACCGAGGAGATGTTAGTCCACATTTGATTTTGTTACTACACCTCACCGAAAAGAGAGTAATTCTCCCGTTATATAATCGATGTAGTGAGAGTGAGTTACGGCTTCAACAGGTGGGGAAGTTACAAAGTTGGGGTATATTTGCGGTTAGATGCGGAGCCACGGATAAGATGGCGTGGATTGCTGATGTGATGGCGACGGGGCGGGATGAGTTATGCTCAGTTATGCAAAGAGATTAAGGAACATCTTTCTAACAATGCTTCGGTTATATACAGCACAACAAAGTAAACGGCATATAGCCGCGCTGGAAAGGGTTCTGGTCGTTATTTAAGGGCAGGCAATTTGCACCTAAACCATTGCATCATAACAGGGGCTCTGACACAAAATAGCGTCACAACCTGACCGCAGTTTCACTTCACAACATTGTCCTTTGACTGACTTTATACCCAACACATTTTGGGCATTTAAAATCGCCTCACGCCGTAATGGGAAGTAACATAGTGATTTCTAAAAGGTTATTTTTTATTCGCGGCGGAACTTTGAAAGCAGATGTAAGGTTATGGCCTTATAATTTTGCAACCACAAGTTTAGCGAGTATTGAACTCCTGATTTTGCCATCAAAAATCCATTCAAGGAGGTTTTTATGCACAAATGGATTATCCCCATGCTGCTGGTGGTCTCTATCTCAGCCTCTCAAGCCGGAACGATAAGCAAGAAGCTGCAGGAAAGGTTGAGTAAGGCCACCCCAGATGACCACATAAAGGTATTGGTCTGGATGTCAGAGCAGGCTGATATGAGCACCCTGAAAGGTGCGGACTACGCCACGAAGGCGGAGTATCTGAGGGATCTCGCGGAGAGAACCCAGAGGCCGATCCTCACAACGCTGGCCTCAAAAGGCAGAGAAGTGCTTGATGTGAGAAGTTTCTGGCTTGTAAACATGATTTACATGGAAGCCACGCCTGAGGTTATACGGGAAGTTGCACAACGGAACGATGTTGCGTTTGTTGACATCTCAAGGGTCAGACACATCATAGAGCCGCATCCGAGCACGAAGCCTGTCCCACATACCAAAACCGTCGAGTGGAACATAGACAAGATCAAAGCGGACTCCGTGTGGGCCGAATACGGGCTTTCAGGCGACGGCGTCATAGTTGGCACAATGGACACAGGTATCGATCCGTCACATCCAGCGTTGCAGGGCAACTTTTCCGGCCATTTCTTCGATGCAGTAAACGGTCAGAGCGCGCCTTATGACGATCACGGCCACGGCACGCATGTCGCCGGAACGATCGCAGGTGGCGACGGACCGGGCCCGTTCGACCACGATATAGGAATCGCTTACAACGCACAGATCGTGTCCGCCAAAGCCTTCAACGCAGGCGGCAGCGGCAGCGATCCCGACATCATCGCATGCTTCCAGTATTTCGTCACGCTGAAGGCCGATTCTGGAGTTGACATCAAAGTCGTGTCGAACTCCTGGGGCAGCACCGATAACACGGATACCACATTCCTGCCGTATGTGCGTGCATGGCATGAGTTTGACATCATACCTGTGTTCGCCAGTGGAAACTCAGGCCCATCTTCGGGAAGTGCGGGAACACCCGGCAACTTCCCCAATGTCATCGGGGTGGGAGCGACGACATCTTCTGACAACATCGCATCATTCAGCTCGCGTGGCCCTGCACCAAACCAGTATCCGTGGAACGACACCACCCTGTGGTCCCGTCCGGACTGGAACTTCATAAAGCCTGACATCTCGGCACCGGGTCAAGGCGTGACATCGAGCGTGCCGGGCGGCGGATACGCCACATGGGACGGGACTTCGATGGCCACACCGCATATCACCGGTGTGATAGCACTCATGTTCGAGAAAAATCCGGGCCTCGATTACAGCCTCGTTTACGACATATTGACCAACTACGCAGTTGACCACCCGTCGCAGGGCGCACCCTATCCAAACAATGACTATGGATGGGGCCGTGTGAACGCTCTGCTCGCAGTGGAAAACACCCCATCCCTCGATTCGCCGTATCTCAGAGTTCTCTCACCGCTCGTTGACGACGCTTCCGGTAACAACAACGGTATTCCTGATCCCGGAGAGACAGTCACGATGTATGTTCCACTCAGGAACATCGGTCTTAATGTGTTCAATGTGACTGCTACCCTTACGAGCGACGACCCTGACATCACGATATCGGATAACACGGCGAACTACGGCGATGTTTACTCCGATAGCACTGCTCAGGGAGATGGCTTTGAGTTCACATCAAACCCTGAGCGCAGGCCTGGCCTTCCGACAACATTTGTGATATCTATCTCAGGAACCGACTCCGCAGGCGCACCTTACACCAAAGTCGATACATTCAACCTTCAAATAGGCGTGCCCGAATACTATCCATGGTTCGCAGACGATTTTGAGAGCGGTCTCGGCCAGTGGATAACCGGTGGCACAAGCGATTGGGGGATTACAGAGGAGTCAAGTCACAGTGCGTCCCATAGCGCCACAGACTCTCCGAACGCCCAATATGGCAACAACGAGCACAAATACCTCATGATAGCAGAACCTATCGACCTGTCAGACGCCTACTTCGCAAGGATTCACCTGTGGCAGAAGTATTCTCTCGAGAACGGATTTGACTACGGATACATTCAGGTCTCCACGGACTCTTCCGATGCAGGCGAGTGGACGAATGTCGCGACCGTGAACGGTGATCAGGACGACTGGCAGGAGAGTTATTACGACATATCCGGCTTTGCCGGTCAGCAGGTTTACATAAGGTTCTTGTTGGAAACCGACGGCTCCGTGACGCGCGACGGATGGTATATCGATGATGTTTCAGTCGAATTAGATATTCCTTTAGAGGGTGTCATCATCTCACTTCGCGGCGTGGATGTGCTCGACGATGGTGGAAACGGCATCATCGACCCTGGCGAGTCGGGTTATCTGTTCGTGCACATCTTCAACATGGGCAGCGATACAGGCATAAATGTCAGCGCTTTGCTTAGCAGCGCAGACGATTACATCACGATAAACGACTCCACAGCAAGTAATGCGTTAATACTGCCCGGACAGGAACTTATCGATACATTCCAGATAACGGCTGCTGAAAACGCGCCAAGGGAACATGTTGCAGTGTTTGCTCTCCACATTTCTGGTGATAATTTCACATCCGATAAGGAATTCGCACTTATTATCGGCCAGAAGACAGTCGCTGACCCGTCCGGCCCTGACAGTTATGGCTATTATGCCTTTGAGGACACGGATACCTCTTACAACGATCACCCAACATTCGAATGGGTTGAAATAGCGCCGTCGGCAGGTGGTCCCGGTACCCATCTGAACCTCGGCGATGATGACAACCATGTCCTGACAATTCCGTTCACATTCAACTACTATGGGACCACATACAGCAACCTGACGATATGTTCAAACGGGTGGATCGCAATGGGTTCGGTTTCGGAAACCGATTTCAGCAACTCTGAAATTCCTAACAGCGATGGGCCACCGGCAATGATAGCCCCGATGTGGGATGACCTCAATCCAAATGAGGGCGGAGAAGTGGCTTATTACATCGATAACGACAATCATCGCGTGATCGTGGAGTGGAAAGATCTGCCACACTACGGAAGCTCATCTGACCGCGAGAATTTTGAGGCGATACTTTATGACCCTGCTTACTATCCTACTGTGACAGGTGACGGTGTGATTCTGTTCCAGTATCTGACAGACCCTGCACAGGACGACTTTACCACAGGAATTGAAGATCCGACCGAGACAATCGGACTTCAGTTTTACTTTGATGGCACCCTGGACCGTCTTGCAACTCCCATAACCGCAGGCAAAGCCATAAAGTTCACAACAGGCAGCACATCAGGCGTTCAGGAACCTGTGCCTCAGCCTATAAACAAGCTGGCTTTCGGCATTTCACCCAATGTCATAACAGGTAGAGCTGTGATAACGCTCGCGCTCCCATCCCGCCAGTATGTTGACATCAAGGTCTATGATCTCAGCGGCAGGGTTGTAAGCACGGTGTTCAGGGGGCAGAAGAAGGCTGGCATCTACCGGTTCAACTGGAATCCTGCGGAGCTACCGAACGGTGTGTATTTCGTATCGCTTACAGCAGGCAAAACGCAGTTCACCCGCAAAGCATTGATAATAAGGTAATGAAAACAGGGGCGGCCATTACCCTTCTGACCGTTGCTATTGTCAGCTGTCACAGTAAAGTGGTGGAAGGGTGGCCGCCCTTTCAAATATCAAATTGCCATAAAATTTTGAATCCTGACTCACTTCCTGTGCCAATCGCCAGAAAATTGAAACAAAAGGCTTATACAGTTAATCTAATGGCATATACAAAAGAGATGTTCCCAAGTTTAGCGTTCAAAGGTGTTCCTAAGTTCACATTTGCGGCTGTTTGCGATGGCTCTTATGCATTGAGGTATTTATGGATAATCGACGGAGACAGGGTCTTTGCTGGCGTGCAGATCTGGGTCATTGTTGATCCATCTTCAGGGTCTATAACAAAAATTTACATGGAGAGGTTGCCCTATGAGTAATTGTCCACCTGCAGTTGTTCAAAGAAGGATAATAAGGTTCGAGGCGGGAACGGTTGAGGAACGCCTCGATGACCTTTTGATTGAATCCACAATAAAAGTTTTGTGGAACGGAAAACGGATTTACTCCGGTTTGGTGACGAGGTGTAATCTGGTCGATTTCGTTGTTGGTCACCTCATCAGCGAAGGATTTATTTGCGATGATTCGGATGTTTTTGAGATATCCATTAAAGGAGACCGTATTGAGGTGACCGGGCGTGATAACCCATGCAACACCCCATCCCGTGAGCTGAAAGAGGCGGAAGTCAAGGCGTGGAAACTCATCAAGTACGCAAACATCGTCCGTGGAATGGGCTGGATTTACAAGGAGACCGGAAGCACACACACGGGTGGCATATTCGTGGAAGGAACTTTGAAAATCTTCCATGAGGACATATCCAGATGGAATGTAGCAGACAAACTTGTTGGAACGGCTTTCAGGCAAAACATACATCCTGATATCGTGATAGTTTCCAGCAGGATGGTGTCGCCGCTTGTCAAAAAGCTGGCTCATTTAGGAGCTCCGATCATAGCATCGGTGTCAGCCCCGACGGAAAAGGCGGTCGAAACAGCGGAGGAATACGGGCTCACACTTGTGGGTTTCCTGAGAGGGAACAGGTTTAACATATACTCAAATGAGTGGAGGATCATCTACTGATTGCCTGTTCGTGGTGTCGTTGAGCTGGAAAACACGCGTTTACCTGAAAGCTATGCTGATGGAGGAACTCAGCGGATGGCGGATTTTTTCGGTCATCTCCGTGCGCGATGTCCGATCGACGGTCGATCAATGCAAAGATGTTGTCCTGATTCTGGAATTTCCACTTGAAATGAGCGAGTTTGAAAGGGAATGGCTAAAATTCGTGTCGGACAGGGTCCCCACCGTCGTGCTGGGGCATTCACCTGAGTGGCTTCGCCACAAGCTGCACTTCGACTACCCGATAACCATAGGTGAAATTGTCGAGAAGTTAAAGGGTTTCCTCGTCTCACATGAGAAAGACGAGCTTAAACAGGCGTGACCACCTGATTTTCTTCCATATCGGCCAGAGCGGCCTGTAAGGGTCCCATGAGAAGTAGATGATGAGCGGCATCCCCTTCAACTTTTTCAATGGCACCGGCCCAAAAAATCGCGAATCGAATGAGTTATCGCGGTTATCACCCATTACGAAGATGTGCCCTTCGGGCACCACAACAGGGCCGAAATTGTCCCGAACGGACGGGAGCCCGCCGTTTACCCCCTCCATAAACTCGCCGTTAAGCCAATTTTCCTGAAATATCTGCCTTTCAAGCTCAGTTTTGGTGGGCATAAGCGGTGGGTAGATGTTGGGATCTCTGTGAACCACATACGGCTCATCGAGCCGCTTCCCGTTGACATAAACGACCTTGTTTACTATCTGAACTGTATCGCCTCCAAGCGCTATGCACCTTTTGACCAGATCTTTTCCCTTTTCCGTGATCGATGAGAATATGACGATTTCCTGTCTGTGCGGTTTTTTAAGCGGCAACACCCTCGTGTCGGTGAATGGGATACTCAATCCATAGACAAATTTCGCGGCAAGAAGGAAATCGCCGACGAGCAAAGTATCTTCCATTGAGCTCGACGGTATGTGGTAGGCTTGAACCACCCATTCGCGCAGGGCAAGAACCACAAGTATGACCCACAACCACGATCTGATTTCGGCTATTACCTTTCTCCTATCCATGACGGCAGTTGATTATAATTCCCACATTTACATTCCTCAACAAAAATGCCTTAATTAGCCAGTTTGAAGGCACATTGCGGTTACGCCGATGCGATAAAACGTCCATTTTCCACAAGTCCGTAGGGTCAAAGCACGCCCACCAGGATGTGAGAGACGCTGAACTATATCACGGAGTTCGGGAAGTTGATGCCTCTAATGTGGTTCCTTGGTCGATGAGTTTGCTCAGCCTATGAAAAGTTTAAAAAATCCTATGGCTATTCCACTCAATCCCTCACCGCCGAGGAATCCGGCAGCGATAGCGGTTCCTGTCCCCACATCCCATTTTTTCTTTTCCACGAACCATCGTGTTAACCCTCCAATGGCAACAGGGATTGATAACACCATGGGAAGATACACCCCCACACCTATTACAATTGCAGGTATTGAGATAAGCTGTAACAGGAAGCCAAGCCCCAATCCTGCCCAAAATGCCATCGGATTTTTCAAGCCGAGAATCATGGATTTAACAGCGAACGCTTGCGGCGCAGGAAAACCTGTTCCAGGCCCCATCTGACCATATACCCTATGAAGGATGAAAATTCCTATCACAGCTGCAATGCCTCCGAATATGGCACCGACAAATTCTGCAACAAGCTGATTTTCCGGCCTCGTCCCGAGTATATAGCCCGCTTTCATGTCCTGGAGCGCGTCACCAGCGAGCCCGGCAACAATAGCAACGAAAGCAGCAACAAGGAAGAAAACGGCGATGGCCTGCGGATGCCATATAAGTTTAAGGGCAAGAACAACCAATATCGCCAGCACCTCCATAGGAACGATGCCCGTCATGCCGTCAACGCTGCCCGCTACAAACGCTATCACAAGCGCAAGCACGATAAGCACGAGCGACACGGTTATTGGCATCACACCAGTAATAGGAACGATCATCAGGCCGATTATAGCAAGTATTAGAGCAAATTTGCACTGCCACGGCCAGTCAATTTGCACCTTTTTGGTCTTACCTTTGCCAAATGCCACTAAAAGAACGGCAATTCCACCACCTATGATCATGCCTATTCCCAGCATCTTGACAAAGTCAAGTGCCCAGTGGACAGGCTGTCCCATTACATTCGTGAGTATCGGGACGATCAGCACATAGGAGAGGATGGACCCGCCAAACCATGCAAGCGTGTATAACGGGCCAATTATGTATCCTATGCCGAGCGCCATCGGATAAAGAGCCATCCCTACAAATAAGTTCCTTTTTTGTAGGGACTTCCATGATATTACAGATGGTATTTTACCGCTCCAGTCCCGAATAGCGGCAAAAATGGCCGCGAACACAAACGACCAGAACAACGACTTTCCCCTGCTGCCACCTCTAAAACTGGAGATCAGGGTCTCTGCCGCCGCTATGCCAAGTGGAAATCTCAGGCGGGCCTCTTCGATCAGGTATCTCCGAATCATCCCCGTAAATACGACACCAAATATCGCTCCACTTATGGTTATCCACATGACCTGATAGGTCGAAACGCTTTCTCCAAGCCCACTCATCCAGATGCCAGGTATTGTAAATGCAAGACCGCCAGCCACAAGGCCACCGGCCGACATGGCGGTGTGCGCCACATTCACTTCGTTTATTGACACATCACCCATAAGCTTGAGGACAGCGAACGAGGTCAACGCCACGAAGACCGTTGGCCACGGCAAAGCCCCCATCTTCAGCGCAATGTATGTGGAACTCAGCCCGACGACTATCGATCCTATCGCTCCAACAATGACTGCCCTTATGGTTAGTTCTTTACGCATAGGCGAACACTCCTGAACAATCACGGTGAGCAATGATGTCCTGCGTTTATTTTATTGCAAAAAGCACTCAATTTTTAGCAGTGAGACAAAATCCCACAATGACATATTGATTTTTAAAAAATCAAGTGCTATCTTAAGCGACATACTCTGGCGAGGGAGGCGGCACGATGAACCCTTTAAACAGTCTGGATGGCATCCTGGCTAACATTGATCGTATAGAGCGTGAGTTGCTGAAATCCATATCGAAAATGCAATACGACCGTTTGGGCATGGTGGATAAATTCATGATACTGCGCAAAAGGAGGCGCTTCCTGAGCGTCCTGAGGCTTATGCTGCAAAAACACAGCAAAAACGAGAAGCGTAAATAGTGGACTGTATGAGTCTGGCCAGGAAATAGCCCGCGTATATGCTTGGCAGTAAGGGGGGGGATTGACCATCAAATCCACATCTTCTGACTCCCCTAATATGGAGGGGATTTTTTGTGTTCATCAAAAGCATGACTTATTGCGCTTATTTAACTTTATGTCTGCCTGACTAATGTATCGTGGTAGTTGCTTTTCCGCTTCAATTTGGTTCCAGTTGACAGTATAATTTCCAGCGATATGGCAAGAAAACTTTTGATAGAGATTGGAACAGAGGAACTTCCAGCATCGATGGTAAATACGGGCGCTGAGCAGTTATTGAATGGCATCTTGAAGGCGCTCGACGACGCACATGTGAGACATGGAGAGGGAAAATGGCTTGCGACACCGAGAAGACTGGCCACCATCATCCATGATGTGGCCGAAAAACAGGACATCATCGAAAAGGAACTCGTTGGCCCACCTGCAAAAGTGGCTTTTGACGACAGTGGCGCCCCAACAAAAGCGGCCATCGGGTTTGCGAGGTCGGCCGGAGTTGATATATCGGAGCTCTACACTGTGGAAAAGGGCAAAAAACGCTATGTGGCAGCTAAAGTTAAAGAAGGCGGGCTGGATACGATCGAGCTCCTGAAGCAGATCCTGCCTCAAGTCATCGGTTCCATAAAATTCCCCAAGTCTATGCGATGGGCCAATTCTTTCCGTTTCGCACGCCCGATAAGGTGGATTGTTGCGCTGTTCGGGGAAACCGTTATTCCGTTCGAGATAGCCGGCGTCCACTCCTCTAACATCACCCGTGGGCACAGGCTTATCGACAACAGGGAGATCAAACTCAATTCGCCTGACGAATACGAAAAGGTGCTTATGGATGCGCATGTCATCGTCGATTTTCGCAAAAGGCGGGAGGCAGTCATCGAGACCGTCACGAAAGCGGCTGCCGGTGTCAGCGGGCACCCTGTTGAGGACGATGAGCTTGTGGATGAAGTAACGAACCTCGTCGAGTGGCCGAGCGGCGTCCTCGGCACTTTCGACAGCAAGTATCTGAAGCTGCCCGATGTAGTCGTGATCACGGCCATGAAACAGCATCAGCGCTATTTCGCTGTGGTCGATAGCGAAGGCAAGCTGATGAACTACTTTGTCGCTGTCACCAACAACCTCGCCGATTATACTGACCTCATGCGTCCCGGGCTTGAAAAGGTGCTCAGAGCAAGGCTTGAAGACGCAAGGTTCTACTACGAAGAGGACCTCAAGAAAAGACTTGAGGAACGGGTGGACGAACTCAAGGACATCGTGTGGCGCGAGGGTCTCGGCTCCGTTTACGACAAGGTCATGAGGATAAAAGAGCTCGCTTTGAAACTCGCCGCTGACGATCCCGATGTGGACAGAGTTGCACTTGAGGAAGGTGCACTCCTGTCAAAGACCGATCTCACAACGGAAATGATAAGAGACGGCAAAGAGTTTACGAAGTTAGAAGGCAAAATCGGCATGGAATACGCTCTGGCACAGGGGAAACCCGAAAAGATAGCTCGAATTATCTACGAACACCATCTTCCGCGGTTTGCAGGCGATGCACTGCCCGAACTCAGGGAGGCGGCATGGCTCTCTGTTGCGGACAGGCTGGACACCATAGCTGGCATTTTGTCCACGGGCTATGAGGTAAGCGGTTCGCAGGATCCGCTTGGGCTGCGGAGATTTGCCTATGGCCTTATCGATGTCATACTCGGAGCAAATCTGAGACTGAAATTGCGTGAGGCTGCCCAAATGGCGGCTGAGCCGTTCGGTGGCGGTGAAACTGCCGAAAAAACGCTCAACTTCATACTCGGAAGGTTTGAAAACTATCTGGAGGAGCGAGATGGGATAAGGTATGACATTGTCGATGCGGTAATAGCGTCAGGTGAAACCGACCTCGTTAACCTCAGGAAGCGCGCCTTCGCCCTCAAAAAACTCATGGAAGAAGAACCCGATGTCTTTGAAGATGTGGTTATTGGTCAGAAGCGTGTGGCCAACATCCTCTCAAAGATTGCCGATCTGCCGAAACTTGATCCCGGACTGTTTGAGAAAGATCAAGAAAGGCGACTATACGAGGAAGCCGTTGAAATCAGGCCTATTGTTCAGGATGCGGTCGAAAGAGAGGATTTCGAGAAAGCGTTGCGGACGCTTCTCGAGATTAGATCGCCGATTGATGAGTTTTTTGACAATGTTTTTGTGATGGTTGACGATGAAAAGTTGAGGCTCAATAGATTGGCGCTCCTCAACATGGTCCGCTCTATCTTCAAACTCTATGGTGATTTTTCGCGTATAGCCATGTGATGGAGCGCACTGAAGGAGGATAAAAATGCTTGATATAGCTTATTTGAGAAGCAAAAGAGGGGAGCTCATCGAGGCACTCAGAAAAAGGGGATATGATGTCTCGATAGTTGACAAACTTGTCGAACTCGATGAGCGGCGAAGGAAACTGGTCAAAGAAGGCGATGACCTCAGAAAACTGCGGAACGAGAAAAGCGAAGAGGTAGCCAGAATCAAAAAATCCGGCGGCGATGCTTCGGAACTTATCGCAGAACTCAAAAAAGTCAGCCGTCGCATCAAAGAACTCGAAGAAGAACAGAAAAGGGTCGAGGCCGAATTTCGTGAGCTTTGGCTCCAAATCCCAAACATCCCGCACGAATCCGTGCCTGTTGGGAAAGACGAGACCGAGAATGTGGTTGTGCGTTACGAGGGAGAAAAGCCTGAGTTTAGCTTTGAACCCAAACCACATTGGGACATCGGAGAGGCGCTCGGCATAATCGACTTCAAAACCGCCGGCAAGATGTCCGGCTCCCGTTTCTTCATCCTCAAAGGCTACGGCGCACTTTTAGAGAGGGCGCTTATAAACTTCTTCCTCGACATCAACACTCGTGAACACGGCTATTTTGAGGTCATGCCGCCTGTGCTTGTCAAAGAGGAGGCCGCTTACGCATCCGGTCACCTGCCGAAGTTCAGAGAGGAGATGTATTACATCGACGAAGACGGGCTTTTCCTCGTCCCGACTGCCGAGATGGCACTCGCAAATCTACATCGCGACCAAATCCTGGATGAATCCATCCTCCCACTTAACTATGTGGCTTACACCCCCTGCTTCAGGCGCGAGGCCGGCTCATACGGCAAGGATGTCAGGGGCATGATAAGGGTTCACCAGTTCAACAAGGTCGAGCTTTTCAAATACACAAAACCGGAAAACTCTTATAAGGAATTGGAAAACATGCTTGAGAATGTCGGGCACATCCTGAAATTGCTGAAGCTCCCTTACAGAGTGGTTCAGCTGTGTTCTGGCGACTTGGGCTTTGCAGCCTCCGTAACTTACGACTTTGAGGTTTGGGCTCCCGGCCTCGGCAGATGGCTTGAGGTCTCCTCCGTGTCGAACACGGAGGACTTTCAGGCAAGGCGCGCAAATGTCAGGTTCAGACGAAAATCCACCGGGAAACTGGAATTCGTCCACACTCTCAACGGCTCAGGATTGGCCACTCCAAGGGTGTTCATCGCAATACTCGAAAACTATCAACAGGAAGATGGCTCGGTCGTCATACCGGAAGTCTTGCGACCCTACATGGGCATCGATGTCATAAAGGCGTGAAACATTGGACTTTTTCTCGGCTCTTTTGATCGTTTCGGCTCTTTCTGGTAACATTTCGGCCTCTCAAGCTGAGATTCTCATCCGTGGTGGTCAAAAATTCTTCGTGCTCAAGGATGTAGTCGTTAAAACTCGAAATGTCGAGATCCATTCGGACAGCGGATATTACGACGAGGCTCATCGCAAAGCCGTGCTGTGGGGAAATCTGATCATGCACGGCACCGATTACAAGATTATTTCAGATACCATGATCTATGTCGAGCTGCCTGAATCGCTGATCTTCTCTCAAAACGCTGTGCTTGAGGACACAGTTTATCTGCTCCGCTCCGATCGAGTGATTGATACCCGCGATTCGGCGTTTGCAGTCGGAAATATCTATCTCAAAAACAAGAAGAACGGCCTTTTTTTTACAGGTGATTCAGGCGTGTATGTGCCTGACATCCGCAAAGGCATCGTTATCGGGGACGCCTTTGTCGAGATCGGTAGAGATACCTCGAAAATCGAGGTCAGAGCTGACATGATAGCGTTCACGGAGGACACCTTTTTCGCCTACAACCATGTGAAAACGACCTCACGCAACATGAGCACAACCTCGGATTCCGCTTATTTCGTCCAGTCCGATTCAACCGCGTTTCTCTGGAGCTGTGTCGAGGTGGACTGGGAGAAAGGGACCGCAAAAGCCGACACGGCTGTTATAAAATTCTCGGCGTCAAGGTTTAAATCGATGCATCTTCTGGGAAACGCCACCCTCATGGTGAAAGATACCACTGGAAGCGTGACCCTCACGGGGCCTGAAATCCTCATCTCTGCGGCTGATTCGTCCGATTTCGTCGTCGAAGGGATTGGCGATACAAAGGGACAATACCTGCCCGTCGCCACGAAAAGTGAGGAAAAACCATGACATTGTTGGTAGTGCTGCTGTTCCTTTCAATCCTTTTGTCGATTTTTTTGGCCATCGTGCTGCTCTCAGGGCTTAAGAGGCGCGAAGCCGGGCACGAGCTTGAGGAGAAAGTGAACGCCATCTCAAACGAGATTGAGATAATCAAATCCATTCTGTCCGAGCGCATTTCAGACCTACACTCGCGCCTTGATGTGCATCTCGGTCAGACCGGTGCAGTGATGGGAGATGTGAAGCAGAGCCTTGGCCGAATTGAGGAGATGGCTCGCTCTGTTCGCGAACTCGCATCCAGCATTGTGTCCCTACAGGATCTCCTGAAACCGCCATCCGTCAGAGGTGGACTTGGCGAAACCATGCTTGAGAGAATTATCGAAGAGGTTTTGCCAGTGGGATTTTACAGCTTTCAACAGAGGCTCCCAAACGGGATGCGTGTCGATGCCGCCATCTTCATAAACAACAGGATTCTACCGCTCGACGCCAAGTTTCCGCTCGAAAATTTAAGAAAGATGCTCGGTTCAGATGGGGCCGAAAGGGAAAAATTCAAGCGTATGTTCCTGACGGACATAAGGAAACACATCGACGACATCCACAGACGGTATGTGCACCCTGATATAGGCACATTCGATTTTGCCATCATGTATGTGCCAGCAGAAAGCGTTTATTACGAAGCCTTTATCGTCAATCAAGCGGTTTATGATTACGCCATCAGCAAAAAGGTCATCCCCGTGTCGCCGGGCACATTTTATGCCTACCTTCAGGCCATCCTGTATGGCATAAAAGGCATTCAGATAGAAAAACATATCGAGAAAGTGCTTTCTGAAATGGAAGGCCTGACTAACTCGCTCATCTCCCTCCAGAAAGAGCTCGACACGCTGGGGGAGCATATCAGGAGGAGCTACAACAAATACGAATCCGTCCGCAGAAATTATGTAGATGTGCTGGATAAGGCTCAGAAGTTGAACAAAAGAGGAGGTGAAAGTTTATGAAAAAGGTGATTCAGGGCCTGCCCAAAAGCTATTTCAATTACCCGATGCCCGTTGCAGTGGTCGGGATTAAGAGAGAAGATACCCGAAACCTCATCCCTCTTGTCTGGCATGTGCAGCTGTCCTTCGATCCTCCCCTTTACGGAATTTCCATCTCGCCCAAGCGATTCTCGCACGATCTGGTCATGGAAGCGGGCGAATTCAGCGTCAACTTCCTGCCGTTTGAGAAGGTAGAGCTCATAAACAAGATCGGTAGCCTTTCCGGACGAGAGGTTGACAAAATCAAAGAGCTCGGTGTGGAAATCGAGGAGGCCACTGCTATCGACGGCTTTGTCCTTAAAGATGCCTATGCGGCCTTTGAGTGCGAACTCATCGAGCACACCGCATTTGACGGCGACCACACATTTTTCGTAGGTCTCGTTGTCGCAACACATTATGAGACAAACTTCTACGACGAAAAGACCATTATAAAAGTCGATAGGGTTAAGCCGACACTTTACATAGGCAAGTATCGATACCTTACGGTCGATCCAGAAAGCTTAAAGGATTTCGGGAAGTGAGCTGAATGAGGATAGGGCTTCACAAGTATCCTGCGCTGTTGCCCTTCATCTTCCTCGCTTCAGGTATCGCCCTCCATCAAAGCCGTGCAGGGATTGCCATCGCCGTAATTGCGGCGTTATTGGGTATTTTTCTCATCCGAACGGTCTTTTATGCGCTTGTTTTTGTGCCAGTCGGTTTTTTGATCGCATTTTTGCACACACGGAGGCCAATGGAGCTGTTTGTGGGGAAGCGTGTCCGTGTAGCCATGACCGTTATCTCGCCTTCGATCGCCCGTGTTGACTCACTGATGACCGACAGTGGGATGGTCGAATACCACGCCCTCGTCGGCGTATGGCCACCAGCATTCGAGAAAGGCACGAAAATTGATGCCATCGGGTTCGTCGCCCAGACAGACAACGATTACCTCATTGGAAACGGCGTATTTCACACCTTCGATGTGGAGCGCCTGCACAGAATTACGCCTCCGTCCTCTCTCGACGCAAACATCAGGAGGGTCATCGGGTCAGACCTCCATGAGAACATCAGCGATTCACTCGCAAGAGGGGTGCTGCTGGCATTCACGATTGGGGAGCGGCGCAGTGTCCCATTTCTGCTCAAAGAGAACTTCAAAAAGGCGGGCATATACCATCTTTTTGCCATTTCCGGGTTGCATATCGGTATCCTTTTCACAATTTTTCTGTTGATCCTGCGGTTTTTGAGGGTGGGCAAATCGGCAGCGTCGGTGATTTCCGGTATCCTGCTGCTCGGCTATGGGCATGTCGCCGGCTATACGCCTTCGATCCTCAGAGCTGTTGTGATGGCATGGGCTTTCATTCTGGCCTATGTCTCCGGCAGGCGATCATATCCGATCAATACGCTGGCACTCGCCGGCCTTATCACGCTTTTCATCAACCCGTTCTACCTGTTTAACATCGGGTTTCAACTCTCTTACCTTGCCACATTCGGGATACTCCTATTTTATCCGCTTTACAAGAATTTGCCTTTCAGGTGGTTGACAGTGCCGTTAATGGCGTCTTTTGCGGCAATGGCATACACAGCGCCACTTCTGTCCCTGAAAATGGGATACTTTTCAACGGTGTCCCCAATAACGAGTTATATCGGTGGATGGCTGCTCTGGTTCGCACTGGCCGAGACAATAGCCGCACTGGCAACAGGCATAACGCCGTTCTACCGAGTTGCGGAACTGGCGGCATCGCTGCTCATACTCACAGCAAACCTGTTCGCAAAGCTTCCATTCAGCACAGTGAGCCTTAACCCTGTTGTTTCAGGTGTGATTTTGTGGTATGTCCTGATCACAGCCCTCGGCATGGCTTTGAGGATATGGATAAGGGGCTGATGTGCAGTGACAAAGTTGGAATTTCGATTAGCTGGCTATATGATTATCTGGGCAATAATTTTGGTTCGAAATAAAAGGGGGAGGGAAAATATGGAATCGATTGAGCAAAAGGTAAAGGCGATACTGGCTGGAATTGTGAGAGATGTCGAGGGTATAGAAGGGGCGTTGCTTGTGGATAACAATGGTTTTGTTCTTTCGTCCAGTGGCATAGTTGCTCAAAGTGATCTTGATCTTATCGGGGGTATCCTCACATCCCTTGCGAATGTTGCCATAAAGGTTGGAGAGGAGCTTGATACCGGGGGAATCAATGGATTAATAGTTGAAGGGGGCAAAAAACAGATCTATATGAGGAAGATAGGCAATTATAAAACTTTGATAATCATATCCAAGCGTGAAACTCCTATCGGCATGGTGACCTACATAGCAAGAAAATCCGAGCCGATGATAAACGAAGTGCTCTAACAGGGAGGGAGCTAAAATGGGAATTGAGGAAAAGGTTAAGGAGAGGCAACTAAAGGCGACCAACATTTTCATAGCTTCATTTATCGCGGGTCTTAATGAGATGGGACTCCTGAACCAGGCGAATGTGCTATGGGCGTCACGGCGGGCAGGCCGGTCCCTGAGTGAATGCGCAAGGATCAGGGGATTTGTGGATCAGGCTCCCGCTGATGTTTACGAGAAGGCCAAATTTTTCCTCGAAAAGCTTGTCGAGATGCTCGATTTGGCCGTTCGCAAGGAGATAAAGCTTGAAGGTAACATACTTAGCATAAAAATCTACAAAAACACATGTAAATTCTGTCCCAAGGGAGTTGGTGGGGCACAGCTTGAAGGCACACTTTGTCCGTATCCAGGTATGATGCACGAGTATCTAAAAAAGTTGCTTGAGGGGCAGGCTACTGTGGAAATGGTGACCCATGAAAGGGCGCCTATGGTTCAGGACAATGAGGGGTGCCACATAGCGTTCAAGATAATACCTGCCTGATTTCAAAGGGCGGCCGAAGGCCGCCCTTTCGCCATCCTTAGCCTTTCAGCTTTTCCATCATCATTGGAATGACCTCGAACAAATCCCCGACTATGCCGTAATCGGCGTATTGAAATATTGGAGCTTGCGGGTCTTTGTTGATAGCGATTATCGTCTTCGACGAGTTCATACCAGCGATATGCTGCATGGCACCTGAAATGCCGCACGCAATGTAAACTGAGGGCGACACTACCTTTCCGGTCTGGCCCACCTGATGTGAATGGTCGATCCATCCCTCATCCACAGCGGCACGGCTTGCACCGATCGCAACGCTCCCGTAACCCAGTTCGTTGAGCAAAGCGGCGAACTTGCGCAAAAGCTTAAACCCTTCAGGGCCGCCGACACCTCGACCACCAGCCACGATAATGTCGGCTTCGGTTATATCGACCTCGTTGCCCTCCCTTGGGATGGTCTCTGTGAGCTCAACACCTTCGTTCGCAAGAATTTCTATTTTTTCCACATTGACTTTGCCAGAGAGCTCGCCCCCGTATTCAAAACTTTTAGGACGCACAGTCGCAACTACGGGGGAGACAACCGGTTTAAAGAGCGCCCTTATCTTGTTGCTCAGAATCTCGCGCTTAAATCCGTTATCTTCTAAATCAACGATGTTAGCGAAAAATGCGCCGTTGAGTGCAGCCGCAAGAGAGGCTCCCAGCCAATTGCCCCATTTTGTCCCCGGTAAAAAGACGATGTCAAATTTATTCTCTGTTATGAAATCTGCTATAGCCTCGAATTTTGGCGGGAAATGCGGGGTATTCATGAGGTGGAGCTTGCCGCCGAAATCGGCCGATGCGGGCTCATCGAATGCAGCGAATTCCACATCCTGCGTAACCTTGAGCGCTGCTCCAATCGCATCATAGCTGGCGGATCTGATGTTTCCGTCTCGAATTTCAAGGAAAACGAGCGCTTTCACAGCACACCTCCTTTCTTGAGTGCCTCGAAGAACGGCTCAAAATCATCAAAGATCTGCCTCTGGCGGCTTCTCGCATATTTTTCCACCCTGACTACTTCGGCCTCGCCCGAATGCAGCTCAGAAGGCTCTATCACCTCAAGTTTGGCCCGTTTTGCCTTCATGACACCCCTGAACGACGGCAGTCTCGGCTGATTTAGCCCCTTATCGCAGCTTAGCAAAGCGGGAAGGGTCACTTTGTAACTGCTCTTGCCCCAATCCTCTTCCCTCTCAACAAAGGCAACACCATCATCGACCGAAAGGCCGGTTATGGATGGGACGAACGGAATGCCCAGCATGGCTGAAAGGTAGGCCGTGACACCGCCCCTTTGCATGTCCGTTGATATGTTCCCCGCAAGAATTAGGTCGAACTTACGCTCACTTAGCACATCCGCAAGATGACGGGCTATCCCCATCGCACCGAGCCAGAAATAGTCGCTGCGTTTGATCATGATACCGTGATCGACACCCATTGCAATGGCGTTCCTCAACGCCTGTTCCGCGTGCTTATCGCCCACCGATATGGCTGTCACATTGCCTCCAAACTTTTCTTTCAGCTGAAGGCCTGCCTCTATCGCGAACTCATCGAACGGATTGGTTATGAACATCACATTTTCAAGGTTGACCTTCCCATCAGTAACGGTAATGCTCTCTCCGGTATCAACACCGCCACGAACCAGCACAAAGATGTCCATCTTTTCCTCCTTGTTTGGTTGCAAATTTTCATGACAATGCCCTTACCTGGCAACTACATGCGAAAAGATTTGCACTTGACCTCTCTTTTATCCAAATTTGTTCGCGGAATAAAACATGTGAACAGTAGAACAGAGAAATTTCATTGCATGATAAGACTTTATCGGTCATATTTTTAAAGTGCTATTATCATACTTGCAGGTTTGCAACTACTCACAATCGGGTTTACCCTTTGAAAGCTTTTTGAGTTCCTTATGGATCTCGGTTATTTTCCATTCGATAGAGGAAAGTATCCAGAGCTCGAAATGATTGGCTCTCATAAGCTGATGGACGATGTATATTATCTTGAATGAAATTATGCCTATGGCAAGGTCTATGACAGCGAACCTGAGTCCATCTTCGACAAATATTGATATGACAAGGGAGATTATGACGAGGATTGTGAACAGGATGTTTGCGAACCGGGAATTAAAACTCGGCACGCCGCCTATGCGTCCTACAATCGAGCGCACTCGTTCCTTCTCCTTTTTGAATGCCTCGATCTCTTCAAGGAGCTCCTGCAATTCCTTGTCCAATTTAGACTTGTCCATCAAATCACCTCCATTGGAGGACGAGGATATGACAGAAAACGACTTTATTCAAGATTTAAAAGGGGTGTAATCATGAGGAAATTCATATTCGGTGCAATAATGGCTCTGGCAGTCGCAGGGCAAGCCGCGGCAGATGACGCGGTGTATGTGATAATCGTTCCTGATTCGTTGGTGGAACAGGTCAGGCCTCTCGCAGAGTGGAAGATGAAGAAGGGGCTTCCGACAAGGATAGTCCCGCTATCTGAGTGTGGCAGCAGTCCATCCAGCATAAGAAACTATTTGGTAGAAGCTTACTCGTCATGGACTCCACAACCGCGCTATGTGCTTCTTGTAGGCGACCCTGACATAATACCGTTCGGCAATGTGGATGGAATAAACACGGACAGCTACTACGCAAATGTGAGAGGCGATTTCAAAAACGAACTGATAGTGGGTCGATTCTCAGTAGCCACAGCTCAACAAGCGGCATACATGGTGTATAAAACCGTCATGTATGAAAGTGCTCCTTTTATGGACGACACGCTGTGGTTTATGAAGGGCATGACGATTGTCCGAGAGGACGGCGATCAGGACGATTCGCTTTACTACTGGTATGACGCTCGGATGGCGCACAGGTTATGGCGGGATCGGGGCTTTGTGCACATAGATTCGCTCTCGAGGTTTCGTGGGAACAACGCCAACGACATCCTCAATGGGCTGAATGACGGCAGAAGCATAGTGATATTCAGGGGACAGTCTGTGGGGCACTGGTGGAGCCCATTCGATGTCAATGTTGACAACATGCAGCCGAGCTACAAATGGCCATTCGTTATAGGAGCCACATGCAGGACTATCTCGCTCGGCGGCGAGCACAATATGGACAAGGAATTCACTCTGGCAGGTAATATCGACAATCCTAAAGGAGCGATAGGGTATTTTGGCACAACCACTGTGACCAGTCATGGCGCATGGCGAAGGAGCTATGTCACAAGAGGTTTTTTGCTTGCTATGTATGGTATGGATGAACCCAAAACACTTGGGGAGGCCGCAGAGGCAGGCAGGATGTATCTGTATCAGCAGACAGGCACACTTCAGGACTATTACGGGTTCCAGCTTATCGGAGATCCAGAGTTGAATCTGTGGACGCACACGCCCATGAGGCCCATCCTAAGCTATCCATCTGTCGTCAGGTTCAACATGGATGACACGGTCACTGTAGCGGTCCATTATCCTGACGGCACACCTGTCACAGCCGCTCTTGTCTCAATTCACACAAGGGACAATTCAGATGTTTACGAATTCGGCTACACGGATAACAACGGCAGAATCTCACTTGTCATTCATCCCCATACAATCGACACGCTTGAGCTCGCAGTCTCCGGTAAAAACCTCATGCCAACATTCAAGAACATATTGGTCATCACGGAAGGGCCATACTTGACATTGCAGGACGATAGTGTATCCGAGAATTACGGCAACCTTGACGGCTATCTGAACCCCGGAGAGAGAGCTATTCTTGCAGTTAAATTCAGGAATGTGGGGATGGATACCGCAAGAGGGATCAACTTTAGGTTAACCACAGAAGACACAGGCTATGTGACCTTAATAGATAGTCTGGAGTATGTGCCTCAAATCGGGCCCGATGAGATAGTGGAGATAGATTCTGCGTTCTTGTTTGAAGTTAGCAGCTCATTACACAAATCGGCTGACCTCCACTTTATGCTAACGGCGACTGACGGCAGTGGCGACACATGGCGCATGGATCTGCCTCCCGTTCATGTCTATACGCCGATGGCTGATATCGAGACCATCGTGATAAATGACTCCGCACAGGGGAACGGTGATGGGAGGTTAAGCCCCTTAGAGCATTTCAACCTGTTACTGAATATCCGCAACGCCTCACCGACGGGGGTTGATAGCCTTACAGGCAGCGTTCTGTATGAGGGCAACGAGATAATCCCCGTCACAAACACGGCATGGTTCGGCAGGTTTGAAGGAGATACTTCCGTCTGGGGAACCCCTGTTGAGATGATAGTTTCTAACACGGCAAGCGCAGGTGACACTGTTACGATCAGAATTGAGCTGATAGGTGAGGGGGTTACCTATTCCTATGTGGACACGGTGGAGTTAACCCTTGTCATCGGCACAACGCACGATCCATACGGGCCGGATCAATACGGTTATTGGGCATACGACAACACCGACAGCTCTTCCATGCTCGCCCCACAGTTCCAGTGGTTCGAGATTGCGCCATCGGCGGGTGGGCCTGGCGAGATAGTGAGTGAAATAACCAACGAGGACGCCGATACTGTGACCGTAGCGCTGCCGTTCAGGTTCAAGTTTTACGGCCTGACTTACGACTCTATTGGACTGTGTTCCAACGGGTTCATGGAGTTCCAGCGCTCATCTTACAGGTTCGGAGATAACGCTCAGATACCCAATACAGGGCCGCCGCGCAGGATGCTGGCTCCTTTCTGGGACGACCTCGATCCTTCGCTTGCGGGTGACATCTACCAGTATTACGATGCGGAAAACCATCGCTGGATCGTTGAATTTTACCAGGTCGCACATTACGGCATGAGTAACATCAGGGAGACATTTCAGGTTCAGCTTCTGGATCCAGCTTATTATCCGACACCGACAGGCGATGGAATCATTTTGTTCCTCTACGACCATGTGAGTGATGCAAGTTCTGCCACGATCGGCATCGAGGACCACACAAACACGCGTGGCATACAGTATGTGTTCAACAACGACTACCACATCTCGTCCGCACCGATCGAGGACGGGCGAGCAATCATGTTCTCGACGCAGCTTCCGGCTTACTATCCAATGCCAAACATCAACCTCCTTGAAGTCAATGTGAGCGACACCGTCAACGGGAATGGAAACGGGCTGCTTGAGCCGGGCGAAACCTTTGCGATCACGGTTCTTCTGGCAAATGTGGGTGGGATAACTGTCCACGATATTATCGGATCGTTGACGAGCGACGATCCTGATATCTCAATCTTAATGGGAACAGCGAATTTTGGTGATATCGACTCCCTTGGAGGCATCACATCGAACGAAACGCCGTTTATCGCACGGCTACGGGATACGGTATCAGACACAACTATAACGATGTTACTTCACATCACATCTTCTGACCCCGCCTATGAAAATGACTTTACGATAGAGCTGAGCAATCTGCTTCAAGGCATATCCGAGGATGGTGCAGAAGCGGTCAAATTTATGGCACCACGCATTGAAAACGGCGTAGCTCAAAATCTTCTGTTGATAAGTTTCTCCATACCAAAGAGCTCGAAGGTAGGCGTTGAACTCTTTGACGCATCGGGAAGGCGAGTTATGGCGACGAAACGGCAGCTTTATTCCCGCGGCAGTCACACGATTTCAGTACCTGTAGCGGGATTTAGATCAGGCGTCTATTTTGCGGTGGTGCAGATAGGCGATATGCGGTTCTCACGCAAATTTGTAGTCTTGAGGTAGTGGGGGTTTCGGGCGGGAGCGAAGCTCCCGCCCGAACTCAATTTGCCGGCACCCAGCTGTTTATGAGCTGTATTGCCCGATCGGTCTGGCCATCAAGGTAGAGTTTTAATCCATCGTAGGCTGTCGGAAAACCTGCCCGCAAAGTCTCAAACTCATCGTCCGTGAATTCCGACAGCACATAGTCCCTCAAGCTCATCCCCTGTGGCGGTGCTCCTATGCCCAGACGGAGGCGGGGGACTCTATAATCGCCGAGGTGATAGAGCACAGATTTAAGACCGTTGTGGCCGCCGTCACTGCCTTTTAACCTGAATCGCATTTTGCCCAGAGGCAAGTTGACATCGTCCAGAATTATTACCAGCTCGCTGAGGTCAGAGATACCATAAAGTTCGATTATCTGGACAGCTGCCACACCGGAATTGTTCATGTATGTGGTGGGTTTTAAGATGGCAAATTTTGAGTGTTCCCCCTCTGCGATCCAGAAATCGCCCTTGCCGGGCCTGAACTTAAGCCTTTCCCGATACGCAATGTAATCGGCGAGCATCCAGCCTGCGTTGTGACGGGTAAACGCATATTCATCTCCGGGATTGCCGAGCGCCAGCAAAAAGAGGTGTTCCATAGCTATTTGGTTGATGGAACTACATACATCGTATCGATATCTATATTCGTGAGGTCTTCTCCGCTCACAACAATGGAATCAGGAACAGTCACTATGATGGAATCGGCTATCGTGTCGGGATGACCAAACCAGCCAATTGGGTCAGCAGGATCAGGCATCAGGTTGTTGTTCGTGTCCGCTATGGCGAACAGGTAGTAAACCCCGTTTTCCACTCTGTAAATCGTGTAGTTGCCATTTTGATCAACTATCATCCCGTTGGCGATGTCTATTCCACCTGTATCAGAAGGCGATGTCATAAGAAATACAAATGTGTGCGGATATGTATGTTGCCCATCATAAGTGACTTTACCTGATACCGTCACTCCACCTATTACCTCCCGTAGGTCGCATGAGCTCACCATCAGGCTCATTGCAATTAGCACCGTTATTACAGCAAATTTTTTCATTTTATCCCTCCTTTCGGTTTGGTTGATAAATGTCCCTCTGGGAATCCCCACCACACAGCTGCAACGAACGGCATAAACAACGGTGAAAGAATTATACTATACAGGCTCAACGAAAATAAACGGCCAGAGCTTCACATTTGGCGGCTCTGATACAGTTCGTTATCCAGCAATTCGATCAAAAACAAGGAGGGAAGATGGAGATCAGATACATCCTCTTTTCCGAGAACCCGCCGGATTGGAACATGGCAGCCGACGAATACCTTTTCAGGCAATTTATGGACGGTAAGGGGTTGCCATCTGTTAGGTTCTACGGATTTAAACCTGTGTCCGTGACTCTCGGTTACCATCAGAAAAGGGTGCCGGGGATATTCAAGAAGTATCCAGCCGTCAGACGCCCAACTGGCGGCCGTGCGGTGCTGCACAACGGGGATCTGGTGTATTCCGTTGTGGGTTCACATCAAGACGGCTATTTTGCAGGCTCCATTTTCGAGACATACAGAAAAATTGCCACCCTGCTTGTGAGAGCGTTCAGGAAACACGGCTACCCGGTTGAACTTGCGCCCGGCTCGCCACAGACGCACACCGAACTGTGTTTTGACTCGACAACGCGCTATGAAATTACGCTCAACAGGAAGAAAATCGTCGGCGCCGCTCAGGTGAGACGCAAGCATGCGTTTCTCGAACAGGGATCCATACAGTTTTTTGAGATCGATCGCACGGTGCTGTCACAATCAATCATCCATGAATTTGAAGAAGAGGGCTTCAGGATAATCGAGCGTCCTTTTTCGGACGCGGAGATCGAGGAAATACGAAAGCTGTTGCCTCTTTACCCGGTCATAGAGCCCGTTTTCGAGTAACTAAAAGCAAATCAGTCAGTGCCAGCTGCCCATTCGTTAAAAGCTGCTAAGATTAACAACACCAAACTCAGAATTAGCAGATACACTTCAGATTTTGTCAATTTCAATTCCTTGAGGCGCATTACTTTGCGAAATCTTGTGCCTCGCCATCTATCTGCATAAAACATGGTAAGCCCGACAGTGGCTGCACATGCAAGGATGTAGCTGGAAAACTCCAAAAATCCGATTTTCAGAAACATCGTCCATCCGTAAGTTGTTCGTGATGAAATGGAGCCGCTAAAGGAGTTTGAACCTGCCATCAGCCCCATAATTGCCGTGTTAGCCCAGATAGGCAAATAGCCGAATGGCAGGGATCGAACGCGAAACATATTGGCAACGATTATCATCGAAACGAGCATGAGGTTGAAAGCTATCGTTTTTAAAACCTGCGTGACAAAAGTATGTTCTTTCCCCAAAGCAACATTGGCCACGAGGGGAAAATCTTTTAAAGCCCCCTCTGGCAGCACATATAATCCGAAAATGTATGTCACGGACAACAGAACGACAAAAACTGCATAAGAGCTCAAAATTCTGACAGCGAGATTGTGGTCTGTTAATGGACTCGTGGCAAAATAGTTCATTTTAAGCTGATGAACAGGATTTCAGCATATTCTTGGCAGTGCTTCGCCGATAGGTTTCGTTATGATTTTCGTGGTGCCAAGCGATGTATTCATAACCACCTTGTCACCATGTTCTTGAGTAACCTGTCCGATTATTGCAGCATCCTTGCCGAGGGGATGGCTCCTCATCTTTTTCAGAATTCTCTCAGCTGAATCGGGTTTCACGACCATCAGCACTTTGCCCTCGTTGGCTACCTCGATAGGCTCAATGCCGAGCAGTTCAGACACGGTTGCCACCTCAGGTGTTATCGGGATATCGGATTCGTTTATTTCAACTCCAAACCCGGTCGCGACTGCGATCTCGTTTAGAGTCATGGCAAGCCCGCCGCGCGTCGGGTCGCGCATGAACTTGATGTCGGGCGAAAGAACAGAGCTTATGAGATCCCATAGGGGTGCCACATCGGATGCAATCTCACCTTCAAACTGGAGCCCTTCCCTTTGAAGCATCACCGCAAAACCGTGCAGTCCAATCGGCCCGTTGATGAGCAGGAGGTCACCGGGCTCAATCCGATCCATCGAGGGCGCAGGCTCCGTCTCAATGATCCCGATTCCGGACATGGAGATGTAGATCTTCTCGGCTTTTCCCCGCTCAACCACCTTTGTGTCGGCGGTCACAAGTGGGACGCCAACTTCGTTGAGCGTCGAAGCCATTGACTCCACAATCAACTCAAGTTCGTCAAAGGACAGCCCCTCTTCAATTATGAACGCTGCAGATAGTGACATGGGACGCGCGCCCATTACGGAAAGGTCGTTCACCGTGCCGCTCACAGCCAGTCGTCCTATGTCGCCGCCGCTGAAAAAAATTGGCTTTACCACAAAACTATCCGTCGTGAACGCAAATTTTCTGTTTGTTATATTCAGAATTGCGGAATCGTCCATGCTATCAAGGTAAGGATTTGAAAAATGCCTGCGAAAAACCTTCTCGATCAACTCTTCCGTTCGCCTGCCGCCTCCACCATGGGAAAGCAGCACTCTATCTGTATTTGAAATACGCATGACAGCTTCCCTCCGATGAGATCATACACGGCCCAATTGGATTGTCCGGTGTGCAAAGGTTTCCGAAAAGTGGACATTCGTCCGGCTTCAACTTGCCCTGCAGCACATCCCCGCACCGGCAGGCAGGATGTTCCCGCGGCGGTGGTGGTGTAACATCTACCACATTGCGGATATCCCTGTGAGCATATTTATCCCTCAGCTTCAAGCCGCTCAGCGGTATCGTACCAAGCCCTCGCCATGCCACATCCTCAGGCTCAAAAACTTCGTCTATAAGCTCAAGCGCCTTGAGGTTTCCCTCATCGGTCACCACACGCCTGTATTCGTTGGCAAGTATAAACACACCGTCCCTGATGGCAGTTACAAGGCGAGCGATACCTTTGAGTATGTCAATGGGTTCAAATCCGGTCACGACACCGGGGACATTGTAATGTTCGAGCACCTCTCTGTAAGCGTTCACCCCGATGATAGCCGATACATGGCCGGGCAGTATGAATCCAGAAATATCGTTTTCGGCACTCAAAAGTGCTCTGATTGCAGGAATTATGAGTTTGTGGCCTGTTAAAATGTAGAAATTGTTGATTTTCAGCTTCTCGGCTGAGATAATCGTAGCCGCTATCGTGGGCACAGTGGTTTCAAATCCGACGGCCAGAAATACGACCTTCTTGTCCGGGTTGTCCTTTGCTATCTCGAGGGAGTCAAGCGGAGAATATACCACCCGGACATCACCTCCGCGCGAATGAACCATCTCAAGGCTCTCGTATGAGCCGGGCACACGCATCATGTCGCCAAAAGTTGTGATGATCACATCGTCGAGCCGTGCAAGTTCTATCGCATAATCTATGTATGAGTTATCGGTGACGCAGACAGGGCATCCGGGACCCGAGAGGAGGTCGAGGTTGGTCGGCAGGATGGTATGTATTCCGTATCGCCTTATGTTCATGGTGTGAGTGCCACATACTTCCATGATCTTGGTCTCTTTCTCGAACTCAAACGCCTTGAGCCTATTTGCAAGCTGTTTGAACAAAACGGGGTCTCGGAAATCTCTCACTTTTCCTCTCCCGATGAGACATCTCCAAGCGAAGCAGCACCTTCCGATATGAGTTTCAAGGTTTCCATTGCATCTTCGGGTTTTATCTTCTCGATGGCAAAACCGGCATGCACGATGACCCAGTCGCCAACTTTTGCCCCGTCTATCAGCATTAACCCCACTTTGCGCTTAATCCCGCCCGATTCGACGATACCTACATCTCCATCTACTTCAACGATCCGCATGGGTATTCCAAGACACATAATTTATCTCCATAGGTTTTTATGTTATGATGTGCATTTTAACGAATACTGCTAAGCCGTGTCAATAAAACGTGGGCTATTTGCCGTTTTGTTTGTGATCGAGATCTTTTAAAAATTTACCCCCCTGTTGGGGCACCTAGCGGTAGTCCACTCAACATGAGGCGAAAAAAATGAACATTACAATTTCTTCCGATGCAAAAATTAAAATACCAATCTACCCACATTGCAAGGCAAAGATGCACATCCACAAACGCTCCCCTGAAACCAAATGCCTTATTGCACTTGTGAATGATCGCCCTTTCCATGCCTTTTGCAAACCCTTTGCTTCATCTGTCCCTCGATTCCTCTCGCGTCTGGCTCTCTTTTATCCTTAGGTTTCGCCACGGGCAGTGTGTAAATTTCATTTATAAACTTGTAGATTTCCCCTGGAGACCCAACGGGTTTTTGAGATCAGTGGTGAGAGAAGGGTCATTCATCAGTTGTATGATTGATTTACGGTGGAGCCCCGTGACTTTCTGCATTTCATCAATAAGGATATGTTTTTTTCTTTCTTAAAAGCCTTCTTGTAACAAGATTTCATCAGGAGCAAGTATTTGTTTCTTTCCGAGAAGTTTATAGGTAGCTTTTTGATCATAGAACACCTCCATTTTTGTAACATTATCATTCGGTGAGCGATTTCATCCCGGTAACATTTTAAATGAGTGATAACGGCTCCTTGTCAAGAAGTATAACCAATCCTTATACTTAAGCCCCAAAACAGGCGCGGTTGCGCCCCTGAGGTAAGCTCAGGCCCAACAAGGAGGTAGATTGATGAGAGAATATGAGATGATGGTGATAATCGACCCGGATATCGGAGAAGAGGCAATCTCTGCGTCGATAGATAAACTCAAACAGATCATACTGGACAACAACGGAGAGATTGAAGACATCGATGAGTGGGGTAAACGCACTCTCGCCTATGAGATAAGGCACAAAAAGGAAGGGTATTATGTGGTGTATCAGTTTAAAGCTGATCCCACCGTGCCCGACAAATTGAGGCGTGAACTCCGCCTCAACCGCAATTTTATGCGGGGAATGATAATCAGAAGGGGGGATTGACCTTGGATATAAGGTTTCCCGAACTAAATATAGTCGTTCTTTCAGGGCGGCTCACTCGTGACCCTGATCTCAGATACACTCCGAGTGGGCGCGCTGTGGCCAGGATGAGACTGGCCTCGTCTCGCAGGTATAAATCGGCTACTGGTGATTGGGTTGACGACACCCTGTTTATCGACCTTGTGGCATGGGGAGACCTTGCAGAAAGGTGCAAAGAGAGGCTTCAGAAGGGCAGCCCTGTGATAGTTCAGGGCAGGCTTCGCTCAAGGGAGTGGACTACCGAAAGCGGCCAGAAGCGTGTGGCGTTTGAGGTTGTCGCCAACAGGATTCAGTTCTTGGAAAAGGCTGGAACCGCAATCGAAGAGGTGCCGCCTGATGAGATCCCGTCTGTGGACGAACAGATACCGGATTATGAGGAGCCTGTCCCTGACGAGGATCTTCCATTCTAATAGATCTGCTTAAAGATCTAAAATAAGAAAAGGAGGGATAAAAATGGCAAGGAAAAGGTGCGAATTTTGCCGCGAAGGCATTGATGAGATAGATTACAAGGATGTCGAGAGACTGAGGAAATACCTGACCCAGAGAGGTAAGATTTTGTCGAGGCGTGTGACTGGCACATGCGCTTACCATCAGAGGAAGCTTGCTAAGGCCATTAAGAGGGCACGCCAGATGGCGCTTTTACCTTTCGTCGAGTCTTATTATCTCTAAAACGGAGAGCTTATAGCATGAAAATAATCCTGCTTGATAAGGTGGATAAGCTTGGAAATAAGGGCGATATAGTTGAAGTCGCTGACGGATATGCAAGGAACTACCTGATACCTAAGAAATTGGCGGTCGCTGCCACTCCTTCCAATCTTAAAGCTTGGGAGGCTCAGCAGAGGCTCCTTAAGAGCAAAGAGGAGAAAGCCAAAGCGAAGGCCGAAAAGATAGCGCGCAGAATTAACAAGACCACGGTGACGATAAAAGTCAAAGTCGGCGAAGAAGGGAAGCTTTTCGGCGCTGTCAGCTCGATCGACATACTCAACGCCCTGAGAGATAAAGGGATTGAGGTTGAAAAGGGCATGATTAGGCTTGAGGAAGCTCTGCGTCAGACTGGCACATTTAAGGTGCCGATAAAACTCCATCCGGAAGTCGAGGCCTCTCTCAAGGTTGTGGTGGCACCAGAAGAAGATTAAAATGTGACTAAAAAACTTGTAAAAGTTTATGTCCATTCGGTAATCACGGATGTAAACTACAGCGAGCAAATTGTCATCTTGCGCGAGGTCAATGGCACCCGAGTGCTCCCTATATGGATTGGACCAATGGAAGCAGCAGCCATATCGCTCGCGCTTAACAATGAGAAATCTGCTCGGCCTTTGACACATGAGACACTTTACAGGATTGTCAAAGGATTGGGCGGCGAGGTGGAGAAGGTAGCCATAACAAAACTTGAACACAATGTTTTTTTCGGAAGGCTGATCATCAAAAAAGGCGAAAATGAGGTTCTCACTGTCGATATTCGGCCTTCTGACGCTATAGCTATCGCTCTCCTTGCAAACGCTCCGATTTTTGTGGCAGATGATGTGATGGCGAAAGGGCAACTTGAATGAGAATTAAACAAGGAGGTCAAAAATGAAAAAGGCGTTGACATGGATAGTAATAGTAATCCTTGTGCTTGTGGTAATTTACGCCATAGCCAGGGGAGGCAGGGAAACGGAGACCACAACTCCTCCGACAACTGCCGATACCACTGTTGTTGAGACCACTAAGGTCGAAACAACTGCCGTGGAGAGCACTGCGGTTGAGAGCACTGCTGTGGAATCCACTGCGGTCGATTCTGCTGCTCAGCAGGACACTGTTGGTCAGTAAACCGAACAGGGGCGGCCGAAGGCCGCCCTTTTTGTCTTTCATGCCATGAACACCAGAGGCGTTGTCCTCGAAAAAAGAGGTTCTCAATACCTCATATCCATTGAAAACCCTGCCGATAAATGCAAGGATTGTGCCCTTGCAGCTCTCTGCAAGGCTCAGAGGGCAAATGTGGTGGTGGCCACATCCTATTTTGACCTCAAGGTCGGCCAGACTGTTGAGTTAAAGTATTCCGAGGCTTCGCTGATTGCCATTTATGCGACGATTTTCCTTGTTCCTATCACCGTTATGATACTCTTACTAGCCGTATTCAACTCGGCGCTCATTGCGGCGATAGGCACAGCGCTGGCCTTTGTCGCCCTTAAGCTTTCTGACAAATGGCTTGCTGAACATTTGGCGAAGCCAATCGCCATTCCTGCATAATTTGACTGCGAAATTCTTCCTTCTGCATTAAAATTCCATCTGTTCACAAAATCCGGAGGTAAGAAAATGAAAGTGCCAAAGAACATCTTTAGACAATACGACATCCGCGGGATCGTCGGCAGTGAGATTACAACTGATCTGGCATACATGCTTGGCAAGGCCTATGGCACGGTGCTGCGCGATCACGGCGGCAGTGTGGCAAGCATTGGGCATGATGTAAGGCCTTCATCGCCTGATCTCACTGATGCGTTGATAGACGGAATCAGGTCAGTAGGTATAAGTGTCATTCACATCGGCACGGTGCCTACCCCGATCGTCTATTTTTCGCTGTTCCACCTACCCGTGCATGGCGGAATCGCCGTTACAGCAAGCCACAATCCTCGGGAATACAATGGGTTCAAAATAAATCTCGGACACGATGTAGTATGGGGCGACGGGATACAGAAACTGCGTGAGATCATTGAAAAAGAGACATTCGCACGCACATTCCAGAAAGGTAAGCTTGAGTCAAAGTCGATAACTGGCGATTACATCGAAAGGCTTGTAAACGATGTGAAGATTGAGGGCGAGCTGCGCGTTGCGGTGGATGCTGGAAACGGGACGGCAGGGCCGGTCATCGAGGAGCTGTATCCAGCTGTTGGCGTGAAGTATGAGGGGCTTTACCTTGAGCCGGACGGCACATTCCCCAACCATCTGCCGGATCCCACGGTCGAGAAATACATGCAGGATCTAATGGAAATGGTGAGGAAAGGCGGATTTGACCTCGGCGTTGGGTTCGACGGAGATTCGGACAGGATCGGCGCTATTGATGAGGAAGGCAGAATCATATTCGGCGATAAGCTACTCGGCATATTCGCAAAGTCTGTGCTTCAGGAGTTCCCGGGCTCGATGATCATATTCGATGTCAAGTGCTCGAAGGGACTTGTGGAATACATCGAAAAACTTGGCGGCAAGCCTTTGATGTGGAAGACCGGCCACTCGCTGCTCAAGGCGAAGCTGAGGGAGACAGATGCTCCGCTCGCAGGAGAGATGTCAGGTCACATCTTCTTCAACGACAGGTATTACGGCTATGACGATGCCATCTATGCCAGCTTGAGACTGTTCGAGATACTGACTCGCGATAAGAAAAAGCTGTCCGAGCTTGTGGCCGAAATTCCGCACTACTACTCGACCCCGGAGATCAGAGTCGGATGTCCTGATGATCGTAAATTCCAGATAGTTGCTGAACTTGTAAAATATTTCAAGTCTCAGAACCTCAATGTGATAGATATCGATGGGGCACGGATAGAATTCGACGATGGATTTGGCCTTGTGAGGGCATCGAACACTCAACCTGTGCTCGTCCTTAGATTTGAAGCGCGGACGCCAGAGCGGCTTGAGGAGATCAAGAAGATAATCATCTCCAAACTCAGGGAATATCCAGAAGTGGAACTGGGCAATCTTTGATTCGAGGCGGGAGGTGCATGCCTCCCGCTTTTTTTATTTTGTCCGTATCATTGTAGCTTGTCCTAAAAAGGAGGTGCTTGATTATGCAGTTGTTGTTTGTGTTTTTGCTCTCATTCGCAAAGGGGCCTAGGGCGGCCACACCTCACCATCAGCTTGATGACATCTCGAATTCAGCAGCGGCAGCTATTGGGCGGGTTTTGTCGGTCGGGGATTCCGTTTTTGGGCTGGATGTGCAGCAGATAACTGGGGATAACCAGATTCTTGGTGTGGAATTTGTTGGGGGTTATTTCTTTCTGTCCGGCGGCAATTCACTCGCAAATCCGAACAAGATTTATAAAGTTGCAATCGATGGGACGCTTATCGGGAGTTATGATCAGCCAACGACTTCATCGTGGGGCTTCAGGGATCTCGCCTCAGACGGCGATTACATCTACGGAACCGATGATGACGGAAAGATTTATCAGATAAATGCTTCAACGGTCACGCCAACTGGCGTTGTGATAAACGGGCCGTTGTCTGTGAATAGGGCGCTCGCCTACGATCCGGCGCATGACAGGTTCTGGACGGCCAACTTTAGGTCAGACATCTATGAATTTGACAGGAACGGAAATGTGGTTAACATCTACCCCAATCAGCACTATGTTTACGGTATGGCGTGGGACGACATCTCGCCCGGCGGACCATGGCTGTGGGTCGCAACGCAGGACTACAGTGGGGGATATTACAATGTTATTTACAAATTTGACCCGCGCACCGGCACATACACAGGTGATGGGATGGTAATCTCTTACGGGTTCTCAGGTGGACACGCAGGCGGGCTGGCTTTCACGACCGATCTTGTCATGGGAAAGGCCGTGCTGGTTGAGATCATTCAGGAGAACGATGCATCTTCGCCCAATCATGACATCCTCGTGGCAATTGAAATCGCCGACATGGGGCCGCCCCGTACCCCGATGCCACCGGAGGGGATAACGGCTTATTCCGACTGCTACATGCCGAATTCAATGCTTCTTAGATGGAACGATCCCACCCATTACACCGACGGGACGCGGCTTCGCAACTTCGAGATCGAAATTCTGGACACGGATTCCAACCTTGTTTCCACTGTCCCCTCAGGTGTCGAATCGACGATCATCGAGGGGTTGACCGATGGCGTTGAGTATCAATTTCTTTTGCGTGCTGTTGACAGTGCGGGGGCGATGAGCGTGCTGGTGCCGTCGCCGTGGTGGTATGCTGGCGGGTCGCCGTGGCCTGCACCGCCCACCAATTTGGCGTGGCATTATGTGAACGACTCGACCGTGACAGTCACATGGCATGACCCGACAACCCAGTCCGATGGCACGCCTTTAGACGACTTGTTGGGGATCTACATCTACCTTGACGACACGCTTTACGATTCCGCTTATGCCGGGTACGAACACCGCACGATGACGGTGGTGCCCGGAGCACATACCGTGTATCTCAGGGCGTTCGATGCTGAGCCTGAGCGACATCTGTCCATCCCCTCTGACACGATCAGAATTTTTACGACAGGACATCGCGTTGGGCCTGATGCATTTGGCTATCACCTACTCGACTCATACATCGAGGATAGCCTCCAATTTGAGTGGACGGAAATCAGCTCTTACGGCCAGCGTCTCGATCTTGGTGATGACGACATGGTGATGGTCTCACTGCCGTTCATGTTGCCGTTTTACGATACCGCCTTCACGGAAATCTTTGTGAATTCAAACGGCGGCATAACCTTCTCGCCCTCGGATACGCTTTCGCCCTCCAACCAGCAGATTCCATCAGATGGGCTGCCTGTGTGTGTGGTGCCGTTGTGGACGGATTTAAACCCTGAAGATGCGCCTCAGGATGGCGGTGTCTTCGTTGCGCAGGCAGGCAGCGATTTCGTGATTGAGTGGAAGGATGTCCCTTTGTATCAGGGTGATGGGAGATACACATTCGAGATCGTCATCCATCCGAACGGCTGGTTCGACTTTCATTACCTCTCCGTCCCGCGCGATTTCACTTCTGAGTTCACGATAGGCATGTTCGCTTCCGCCGAAAATCGTTATCTGCGGTATTCTTTCAACGGTGAGCCGATAGTGCCTGAGGATTCGCTCTCGGTCAGAATTATCAGACCGCCGTTCCACGATGTCGGAGTGGCCACTATATCGCCGTCCGACACGACCTTGTGGCCCGGCGTGCCGGTTTCGCCTGAGGTCTCGGTCGTGAATTTCTCCGAGAACACGGAGACCGTCTCGGTGAGCGTTTCGGTGCTCAGAAATAGCACGGTCGTGTTCTCCGATACGACATCGGTTGAGATCCAGCCTTATGCGTCGGCAGATGGTGTTTTCGGGGAGTGGATACCATCGCCTCAGTATCAGGATGTTGACTACGAAATCGAGGCAGAGGTTCTGACCCCGGACTCCAACCTGTCGAACAACTCTTCGAGTGCGATCGTGCATGTAGCGCCTGCATCGCATGATTCCGTCGCTGTGCCGCTTGCGCTGACCACGCCCGTGATAGACGGCCAGATCTCATCGGCCGAATGGGAGGATGCGACGCAAATTCAACTCACGGATGGCGGGACGAACGGCGCAACGGTTCACCTGAAACACGACGATGCCAACCTCTACATTGCTGTCGATGTGTCTTTTGACACGACGCAGGATGCGAACGATAAGTTTGCATTTTTTGTTGACGATAACGGCGATTTCCTGTGGCCGACATCGGCCTCAGATACCTCCGAGGGTGGAAATTCCATATCGATTGGCTGGCAGTGGGCCACAAGGCCGATGACTTTCCAGCAGTTTTACGATTGGGGCTATCCACGCAACGATATGGCAGGCAATTACTTCATTTCCTACAACACAGGCCATTATCAGGCTGAGCTCAGGGTGCCGATCAACCTCTACGAGCCCGATCCAGCTCATATAGCGCCTGCATTGGATTCCACCTTCAACATCATGTTTGAATACCTCGATCATGACTCGGTCGTTGGATGGTGGCCTCACGGGTTGCGGATGGATCTGCGCGAATATCCGATAACTTACGGACGCGTCGTGCTCATGCCGTTCAATCCGGGCATTAACGAAGGGGATAGCCGTTCCGGCCTTGACATCTCCATCAACACGATGAACGGGCCTATCCCATATCTCGTCGTCAAGAGCTCGAATGAGATCGCGGCTGAATTGAGCATCATCGATGTGGCTGGCAGGGTGCTGAAAGCCCGCACGCTGAGGCTGCAGGACGGCGTCACGAGGATCGGGCTAAGCGATCTGGCCGACGGGATTTACTTTGTTGAGCTCAGGGCTGGCTCAATGAGGGTAAACAGGAAGATTATGGTGGTCAGGTAGGGAAAGAGGCGGGCGTTTGCCCGCCTCGATTTATTATCCTTTTTCCTTGAACGCCTCGACGATCTCCATGAAGATTTCCGGCACGGTGAAATCGTCGGTCAGCTCCGGATGGAAGGTTGAGGCAAGCAGGTTGCCCTGACGGACAAGCACAGGATCGCCGTTCTCAAGTTTCCCGATAACTTCCACGCCATCGCTCAATTCCACTATTTTGGGTGCCCTTATGAACACGCCCGTGATTTTCTTCTGTTTCCCGTTCCAGTTTATCTCGATTTCGCTTTCGAAGCTCTCCCTTTGCCTCCCGTAAGCGTTTCTGGCTATGGTGATGTCCATCATGCCGAGCGAGAAGTTTTCAGGGGCGTCGATGACATTTTTCGCGAGCAATATTGCACCGGCACATGTGCCAAACACAGGTATATCCCGCTTTTTCAAGCCCTCAAATGCTTCTCTCAAGCCGTATGTGTTGATCAGGCGCGACATCGTCGGGCTTTCACCGCCCGGAAGCACAAGCCCATCGATCCCTTCAAATTCTTCTGGCAGTTTTACATAGAACACTTCTGCGCCAAGTCCGTCGAACACCTCGTAGTGTTTCTCGAAATCGCCCTGAATGGCGAAGATTCCTATTTTTGGTTTATCCATATCACCATCCTCTGTTTTGCAGGAGTTCATCCTCCGCAAGTTTTGAGACATCAATGCCTTTCATGGGCTCGCCAAGTCCTCTTGAGACCCGCGCGAGGACGCTGGGGTTGTCGTAGTAAGCAACGGCTTCAACGATGGCGCGGGCTCTCTTTGCAGGGTCCTCGGATTTGAATATTCCTGAGCCAACGAACACGGATTCGGCGCCGAGCTGCATCATCAATGCGGCGTCAGCAGGTGTAGCTATGCCGCCTGCCGCAAAGTTGGGCACAGGCAGTTTGCCGTGCTCTGCGACCCATTTCACAAGCTCGTAAGGAGCCTGAAGTTTCTTGGCCTCAGCGTAAAGTTCCTCCGGACGCTTCACCGTGAGATCGGCTATCTCCTTGTTTATGCGTCTCATGTGGCGGACGGCCTCAACGATGTTGCCGGTGCCTGCCTCGCCCTTGGTTCTGATGAGCGCAGCACCTTCAGCTATGCGCCTCAACGCCTCGCCGAGGTTTCTCGCACCACAGACGAATGGCACCTTGAACTGATGCTTGTCGATGTGGTTCTCCTCGTCGGCAGGCGTCAGCACCTCGCTTTCGTCGATGAAATCGACACCGAGCTCCTCAAGGATCTGCGCCTCGGCAAAATGGCCTATCCGCACCTTAGCCATCACAGGGATGGAAACCGCATCCATTATCCGCAGTATGATCTCGGGATCCGCCATTCGGGCAACTCCGCCCTCTTTCCGTATGTCTGCGGGGACGCGCTCAAGCGCCATAACCGCCACAGCTCCGGCTTCCTCGGCAATCTTCGCCTGCTCAGGGGTGGTAACATCCATGATGACACCACCCTTAAGCATCTCGGAAAATCCGACCTTTAACCTCCATGTCCCTGTCAGCATGATCATTTTCTAATCACCTCCATGAGGCAGAAATTTTAATTCTCACAGTGGAGGTAAACAACCTGACAGGAGGTCTCTCCATTCCGCTTGTGAGATTCAAAAATTTGGGCAAACTGCGCCCGTCACGGCGAAAGGTCTAAGGGGCGAGAAGGAATTTAACGGCGAGCGGTTTTTGCGCCCACGAGTTCGAGAGAGGCTGTTCTTTTGAAGGAGTTCACATCTAACGGGAGATGTGACAAAACTACAATTATTTTTTCTTCTGTTTCTCCCTTGAAAGGCAAACGGCAAACTCTATCATGTTGAGGATAAACATCATGATAACAATAATCAGCCCGAAAAGGAATGCTCTTTGTTTTCCGGATAGTCTCTCAAACGGCCCAAATTTCAGAACAGCACCTCCTGTTAAGATTGCGATTATGAATTCACGAGTCCATTCCTTGATCTCTTTCAGGATATTGGGGAAAGTCTCCTTGAGACATCTTTTGACTGGTGTTTCCGTAAGCGACTCTTTCCACCAACCGATGAACGCCTCAACCGATTTCCGACACCTCAAAATGGCAAGCTTCTTTAAAAAAGCGTATAGGGATGGAAGCTTGACTTGCTTGATTTTCAGGATTTTCCTCATGAACTTGCCCAATTTTGAATGTTGCAATTTGTAATTCAGCTTTTGTTTCCATTCTTGACCAGCCCATATTTGGATGGCCTTTTCAATGACTTCGGGTTCATCGCTTAATTCATAGAGCGCCAGCTCTGCCTCATATCGAACCCACGGATCCTCATCTTCCAGTTTCTCAACAATTTTCATGGCCACATCCCTATCCTTGATGCCGAGCTTACCGAGCGCATACACTGCCGCCTCTCTAACATCCGAATCCTCATCTTCCAGCCTCTCAGCAATTTTCATCACCACTTCCCTATCCTTGATGCCGAGCGAACCGAATACACGCACCGCCGCATATCGAACATCCGAATCCTTATGTTCCAGTTTCTCAACAATCTTCATGGCCACATCCCTATCCCTGATGCCTAACTTACCGAGCGCACGCACTGCCGCCCTTCGAACATCCGAATCCTTATCTTCCAGCCTCTCAAGGATCTTCATGGCCACATCCCTATCCCTGATGCCGAGCTTACCGAGCGCTTCCACTGCCGCATATCGAACACCCGAATCCTCATCTTCCAGCCTCTCAGCAATTTTCATCACCACATCAGTATCTCTGATGCCAAGCTCACCGAGCGCATACACTGCCTCCCTTCGAACATCCGAATTCTCATGCTCCAGCTTATCAACAATCTTCATGGCCACATCTCTATCCTTGATGCCGAGCGAACTGAGCGCTTCCACTGCCGCCCTCCGAACCCACGAATTACAATCTTCCAGCTTATCAACAATTTTCATCGCCACATCCCTATCCCTGATGCCGAGCGAACCGAGCGCATACACTGCCTCCCTTCGAACCCGCGAATCCCAATCTTCCAGCTTATCAACAACTTTCATGGCCACATCCCTATCCTTGATGCCGAGCTCAACGAGCACCAACACTGCCACCCTTCGAACCCACGGATGCTTATTTTCCAGCTTATCAACAATCCTTATCACTATACCCTTGTCCCTGATGCCGAGCGAACCGAGCGCTTCTGCTGCATCATGTCGAACATCCGCATCCTCATTTTCCAATGCCTCAACCAGATCGGATAAAACGCTTAGGGGATATCCCATGGTGATAACTGCATCACGCCAGAGATCACTCCATAGATGCCATTCCCATTTTATATAATCTCTTTCCCCGGCCCACCTCCAACCTGGCATCTTCGAGATGATTTCGTCCCTGAGCCTGCCTTTGTAGCCCGTTTCGCCTGCGATGAGGCCAGCCATCAAAAGGTCACGGTGGAAAAGGAATTCATAATCGCTACCTGCATGCATGACCCTCCTGATGAAATCTTCGAGTTCTCTGCCTTTCAGCGAGCCGGCGAGCAGGAGGATCGGTTCGCGCATGTCGGGACTGTGAAGGCAGTTACGGAGATAGCGCCATGCGACCCTTTTGTTCTCACGCCATCTGTCGAGAAGCCATTGCGAAAAGGAGTATTCGAGGAATGTTTTGTGCATGAAATAGAGGTCGCCGCCGACCTCGCCCACAACGCCCATGTCCTTCCGCAGGAACTCGATCCCCGCATGCGGCCTGACCTTCAGCCTGTTGCCCAAATCTTTCTCAAAGTCCGACAGGGATTTATTGAGCTTATCGACCGCGGAAAGTTTATTGGCTTCGTCTCTTGCGATTCTGCCACCGTGCTGGAACATCTCGACCGAAAGCGCCCTGAGCGCATCCATCACAGCGGAAAGCAGGTTTTTGACTCTATCTTTAAGCAGTGCATCGGCAGGCGTATGAACGAACTTGAACCCTTCGCCCGTCCAATTGACCCTTTCGATTTCGAGCGCGCCGAGCCGTTCGAGCGCCCTGAAAAACAGCCTTTTGACATGGAATTCGTAAAAGTTCGACCGTGAACCCGCGTTTTTGAGGGTCTCAATCCCGCCAAAGAACGCCATCTCGATTGCCATCTTGAGCATCAACGGGTTCTCCAGC
>WGAI01000060.1 GCA_015489175.1 Caldifarciminota bacterium
GCAAGGCTCAACGGTGCAAGGGAGACTAACTGGTGGCCGTGGGAATCGGAGGCCTCTAATATCAATGCTACTCCTGAAAACAACATCGCACTGGCATGGATGAAGGATTCCCCCGGCTACTACATAGGCAGCCATTCGGTTTCTTATGGCTCAGCCTTTTTGAAGCCGGTTCTTCTGGGGATAACGAAAGGAGGACTACCACCCGCCATCGCCCTGAAGGACGGCAAGGACATCTACAACATGATCATCGGGCACGAGACGACCGACAACGATTCGTCAGACGGCACGACCGACGATTTCCTCGAATATCTGCGCCACGAGTTTGTTGGTTTCGGGAAACCCACATGGATGCCGACAGTTTCAGCGGAGTCATCTCCCGACTACACGGTCAACACCGGCGATTTCGTGCAGCAGGACCAGCTGCCGAATAATGATAGGGGATATGTGTATGCCGGCACAGGCATAAGGTGGCTTACAGAAGTGACTTTGAGGGTTAATGAGGAGATCGCCCACGAGCCGATGGGTAGTGTGAGTGAAGACTCCATGCCGTTTACATACATCTTTGTTGAGAATGTGGGCGAAGACAGCGGCCTTGTCCGTGCCGATGATGAATGTGCTGTGTTGCCAGCGGTTTTGTCGCCCGGATACGGACTGCCTGAGGAGACGGATTCCATCCAGTTCGCTGATGGAAATCCCGGAGACCCAGACTATCACCTCTACGATCATCCATGGAATGGCCCAGGCTCATCAGATGCCCATGAGATATTCAAGGCTGACATAAATTCACCGTCGGACCTGATTATGCTGGTCGCAGCAGGTGTTACCGATGTGGACAACGACGGATACGGGGAGTGGAGAATAAACAACGGATACAGCAAAACTTTTAACATATTCGTTTACACGCCAGCTGTGACCGAATCCATCATTGACACTATGGGGCTTGGAGATGACCACTGGTTACAGAGGGTTCAGGTATCCAACGATGATAATTCCGCTTCGGTCTCGGAGGTAATTGTGAGGGTTCCGCTGACCGATAGTGTTGCTTCGGTGGATTCTATCACGCCATCCGATGTGGTTCACGATGTAGTTGTGACATCCGATAGCAAGGGTTACAACATCGAATTTACAATAAGTTCGATTGAGCCTTATGTTACCGACACATTTAGTGTTTACTACACGGTGGCGCCGAGCGAGGTTGATGAGCCGATAAGCCCGGCCAATCCGCCGCAACTCACCCGCCTGTCCACCTCCTACGATGGCGAGTTAGCTCATGTTAGATTATCCCTTGCGTCTCAGTCGGTTGCACGGATTTCGGTGTATGATGTCAGCGGCCGCCTTGTTGCAAAACTGCACGATGGCACATTGGCCTCGGGAAACCACGAATTTTCATGGAGTCCGTCAAGATCCGGTGTCTATATGGTCATCGCATATCTCGGAGACGGCAAAGAGCTGAAGAATAGAATCGTCGTGTTCAGATAGGCCTATCGGGAATAAATTTTGGCCAATTTTTCCAGTCCCTCCTCGATGGTCTGCGCATCGGGAGGGGCTATTTTTAAACTTTTCATGTAGTTCATGGCATAACCGTCGCCATCTGCAAAATATCCGAGCATGTCGTGGGGAAGCCCGAAAAAGCCGCCGAATAACACGGACAGCGTTTTCGCAGTCGAGATCGATACACGCCTTGATATGTTGTATCTGATGGACGATGCGAATATGTCTAAGACATCGTCAGATGGCGTGTTGCTTGTGGAAACAATGTTGTATGTAGCCCCAATCGCATTTGAGTTATCAAACAGCCTGATGAACGCAGTATTGAATGTCTCAAAATCGATGAAATTCATACTTCCCTTACCTGAGCCGATGTAATATGGTCCAAAGAAGGCTCTTGAAAGCGAGATATATCTCAAAACATGATGGGCGTAGTTTGTCCATACGCTTTTGTCACGGGTGTAAACCAAAAACGAAGGCCTTATGACCGTAATCGGTAACCTATGGCTTTTCTTGGAGATTTCTATCTCCGCGAAATATTTGCTCCGTTCATAGTGGTTCCTGAAATCGTTTTCGTGTTCAACGATATCATTCGGATAAACGGCGTTGTTGAGCCCGGCCACAAAAACGGTTGACATGTAAACCATCTGTCTAAGGCTTTTCATCCTGAGCGCAAAGTTCAGGGCGTTTTTGACAGCCTCGATGTTCTTCAGGTAGTATGTCGAAAAAGAGGCTCCAAACTCACGAAACTCGTTCAGATACAGGAAGTGCGTGGTCTCTTCCCAAATCCTGAGTGGTTCTTTGAGCCCCAGAGATACGCCTCTCAAATCGCCAACAAGCAACTCCAGAGGAGGAAGCTTGGGGAGATGCGTTATGGCGGCCTCTACATCTCCTTCCTCTATCAAAAACCATATCTTCTCAATTTCGTGGTGTTTTACCAATTCGTCTATCAGGTCTGCAATGAAGCTGTCGGGTTTGCTAACTATGAAGAGAGCTATTCCCATGTTCCACCTCCGTCGAAATCGGGCAAATTATGAAGTTTTACCACATTGACAATCAAACCTCGAACTTGCTTTCCCCTTAAGATTAGATGCACTTTGCATTTTTTATGATATAATTTTCACCATGAAATTGATACGATACATTGAGGGACAATCATATCTCCACAAAATAAATCCTGTTATAAAAGCTATTGGGGTAATGACGGTCATGATCGCTGTTATAACCTCATCGAGCTGGCTTTTCATATTTTTCGTGTTTTTGGTTACTACATTGATGATGCTTGTGGCAGACATAGATGTTTCCATGGTTAGGGGACTTCTGAAGTGGCTTATTATATTATCGTTGGTCATAATTTTGATGAACTACCTGTTTTATAAGCCTTATGGTTCGGATATAAGCCGATTTTTCTATATGTCGCGCGAAGGATTTTATCGGGGGCTGTTCATAAGTTTGCGCATAATAACTGTGGTGTTTCTATCATCGATGTTTGTTTTCACGACTGATCCGACTGATTTCATAAGCGCTTTGATGCAGAACATTGGGTTATCACCAAGGATAGGTTTTTCAATTCTTGTTGCGTTAAGGACCATCCCGATGTTTGAGCTGGATATTGAGCGCATAAAAGCCGCACATAAGGTCAGACGATACAAGCCAGAAGGTAATCTCTGGAACAGATTGAAATTCAGGATCATATCTGTGGGATTGCCCCTTTTCGTGCTTGCGGTTTTGAGGGCTGAGCGCGCGGCTATCGCCATAGTAGCGAGAGGACTTAGCGACAACAGAAAAAGGACATTTTTGAGAACATGGCGCGTGGGAATTATGGATTGGATTTTTCTTACCGTTTCTTTTATCCTTTCCATCGTTGGTGTTTTGACTGACATTTTCAAAATAACTTAATGGAGGGAAGAATATGCCTAAATTGCTTGCAGGAGATATACTTGACCGCATGGCCACCGAGAGGATAAGGGAGTTGTGGCTGGTCCCTGGTTCGGTGGCGGTTTACCGGAAGGAAGGGCAGATTGAGCCCTTTTCACAGGATAGGCTTTTCCCGGATGACATAAGACAAATACTCATGAATTTTCGTTCGAGGGCAGCTCTGCATGCCGGCACGGGTATGGGGGAATCGGGCAGTTTCTCATTTGGGGTTAGGGGAGTTGGTAGGTTTCGTGTGAGCTATGTCATGCAAAGGGGGTCTTATGCTGTTTTTGTATTTCTGACCGGAGAGAAGCCGCCGCAACTCGACATGCTGGTGAAGGACATGGAGATGATGGCTTCACTTCGCCAGATGATGGCTTCAAGAGAAGGTTTAATTCTCGTCACCGGCCCGTTCAATGTGGTCAACTTCGATTTTACAGGTGCAATAGTGGATGAAATCATAGATAACAGGCACAGCGTGGTTTACACCGTTGAATCCCCCCTCATGTATACCTTGCGTCACAGGAAATCGGTGGCAATCCAGTGCGAGGTTGGCACGGATGTCCCAACCGTCAGAAAGGGCATAGAAAACGCTATCAGCATCGCTGCCGATGTGCTGTATCTCAGCAATATCCCTAATAGCGAAGCACTTGAAACGCTCCTGAAATCCATCGAGGGTGGTCGCTTGATCATAGCCTCACTGAACGCAGCCGGTGTCGTGCCTGGTCTGGTGGGCATGGAGGCGCTTACCCGTAATCCGAGATATTATCGACAGAAAATCTCCTACGCCATTTTGGGGGTGTTCTCTCCGAAGATAAGCGACGAAAAATCGATTGTGGAGTGGGTGAAGATATCCGATGAGCTTAGAAACGCCATAATCGAGGGCAATTATGAGGAGCTGAACAAGCACATCAAGGTTGCGGAGGCTGATTTCACGCTATGATAAAGGCAGTAGCGAGTGCCTGCCTTCTTGGGATGAAGACCCGATATGATGGCGGCACTAACGAGGATCCTGAGATCGTGGAGATGTTCAAGCGGGGCGAGATTATTCCGATATGTCCTGAACAACTTGGTGGTTTGCCTACACCTCGAGAACCCTTCGAGTTCGTGGGTGGAGATGGAGAAGCTCTTCTTGAAGGAAGAGCCTATTTGAAGGGTTTAAATACCGGTCGGGACGGTTCTGAAAATTTTCTTCGCGGGGCGCGTGAAGTTTTGCGTATCGTCAAACTGGCTGGCATAGAAAAGGCCTATCTGAAGGAAGGCAGCCCTTCATGTGGCGTTAACTGGGTTCATATTGAGGGTAATTTGGTTAGAGGCTGCGGCGTAACAGCTGCCCTGTTAAAAAGGGCGGGGATTGAGGTTGAGGGGAGGTTGCCGCCGTCGTCCGTTAGAGAAAAGTAACCCGCACGCTGCCGTTGCCGAATTTTCTGAAGAGCCCCACGCCGCTGAACTCTATGAGGTGCATTAAGGCGTTGGCCTTTTGGAGCTCCGCCTCATCACCCCCATCAAATTCTATTTCCACATTTCCGCCTATCGAGAACACCTTTGTGTTCCGAAAATGAGCTTCTTTCCCCCTAAGTTTGTAGGACTTGATCTGAAAGTGCTCGACATCCACATCGGGGAGGCTCCTTTCCGAGAAGTATTCCCATAGTTCTTCTGCCAGTCTAAAAACCTCTTTGAGATCGGGGAATCTTCTTTTGTTTATGCCAATCAGAATAGGCATATCGGATGAGATCTTAATAATTTTTGCCGTGCGGGATGACAGGAAGTCCCTGTAAAGTTTCGACCTCACTGTGCTGAAAAGTATCAACCTTGCAGGGATCTCCTCGACATCAAATCTGTTGCTGTTTCGGGTTATCTCGCTAACACCCTGGACAATCGCTTCAAAAGATGGTTCATCGAGCGTGGCGACAAGCATGTCGAACGGCCGTCCTTCATTCAGAGCTCTCTTTTCCGCTCTCTGAAAGCCACCTTCCGGAGCCACGATTCTGATGGGCAGGTATTCCTCTTCATCCTCTTCCGACTCGATGCTGGAGTAATACACCTCGCTGCCCATCTTTATGATGCTCTTCAGCACCCTATACTGAAACTCTCCGATAGTTTCAGTAACATCCACTTTCTCTTCAAGCAATACCCTTAAGTTGATTATAGCAGGCATAACATGTTGCATTCTATAACAAAACCCAAAGAATTGCAAACTTTACAGAAATAAAACCCTTTCAAGTTGAAAAAATTTAAGGGACTTAAAACGCGCCTTCCCTAACAGTCACTATTTTGGGGATCTCGTCAGTGCAATAGAATACGCTGTTGTTCACATTCTCGGGATCAGGAGCGGTGCCATAGCCTCCGTTGGCGTCGAGATCTCCAACGGCAATGATGGTTATATCCTCGAAGTCAGTGGCCGGAGTGTCATTGCCTTTCTCTTTAGGTATGTTTCCGCCGGATGGTGTGCCTTCAGCCACAAGATAGCTGAAATATACCGAGCCGGCAGGACGGAACCCAATCCAGTTAAATCCGTCCACATCGGCTCCATGCGAGTCAAAGGGCAAACTTATGGGGCCAGGGACAACTCCGGGTGCCCAACCAGCCACTTTGTAATAGTTATTTTCTGTGGCAAAAAGCTCTTCGGCTACTCTGATTGCGTGTATGTTGATCTTCGCCTCCGATGTCTTCGCTTTGAGTTGAAACTTTTTGTATTGCGGAACGGCTATGGAAGCAAGGATGGAAATGATTGCCACTACGATCATCAATTCGATTAAGGTGAAACCTCTATGCTTCCTCCTCATTCATATCACCTTCTTCCTTTATTTTGACTTCTACCCATCCAACTGGCAGACTGTTTTCAGATGAGAGGATGATCTTTCGTGGCAATATGTCGAGGTTATATCTGCGAATTAACATCTCTCGGACATCTTTCACTTTCCAAAAGAACATGAAATTTCCGCCGAAAGGATTGATTGTCCACCATCCCATCCTCAGCGGCATTTCTTGCTTTTTGATCCTGTTTATGTAGTCCTCGTAAAAAGTGAAGGCCTGTTCAAGGCCGCTCAACATCTTCATCTCGTTTTTAGCAAGAGCTTCGCTGTATGAATGAGCGGCTGTGGCTATTTTCTGCATATCACCCCCTTCAATCTCGAACTCCACAACACCATCTATTGCTTCGGTTTCAAAGGCATCGACTTCCGCCGCAGATTCGGTATCGTAGATGACCACATTCAGCTTTTTGATTATTTCCTCCGGAATGTAAATCCTATCAGGAACCCACAGGCCTGTCAGGATGTCATAACGGTCGATCACAATATTAAGTATGTCTGGAACCGCTTTTCTGGACCTGAATCCGCCGCTGAGGTATCTCCTGATGCGCTTTTCCACGAACGAATCCTTGCCCGTGTAGTAGAAGATGACACTGCTCTGAATAGCCTGTATCACAATCCTTCCCGGCAAATAGGGATTCCCTTTTTTGTCTCGAGGAAATCCGTCCTTCTTAAGCAAAAGTGGTGTCCATGTCAAAATCTCGGCATGAAGTTTTTTCATTTTTCCCTCCATGGATTAAGTTAACCCGTTATTTGGGGATAATATTCCACAATACCGTGTATTTCGTCAAGCAAAAGGGTATTGTGTCTTAAAAGTTGGTGTAAAGTTGGCGTAAAGTATGCCAGAAAACCGCGGCAATATCAAACATGGTAAGAAATTGTTGATGCTGGGAGCAGTTTGGGCGTTTATCAGAGTCTAATTTGTCTTACTAAAAACCGTAGGCACATTGAGGCACCCGCATGTCACTTGAATTTCATTGTTTAAGCATGGATGGGCATTTTGTGACTGGACAAGTCACAATTTGTCGGGTATCATATCCGCCCAACATTACAAAAAAAACGGAGGTAATAGGCATGGGGCTTCTCTCGAAACAGGATGCGGATTTTTTAAGACAACTCTTTGAGAAAGAGCTTGTGAAGGATGTGAATATCCTTCATTTCACTCAGCATCTTGAGTGCCAGTATTGCCGTGAGACAAAGATGATACTTGAGGAAGTGGCTGAGCTCTCTGATAAGATCCATCTTGATACACATAACTATCTTGAAGATCAAGAGCTTGCCAAGCAATACAACATCGACAAAATCCCTGCCACATTGATACTTGATTCTGAGAAGAAAAACTATGGAATCCGCTATTTCGGCATTCCCTCTGGATACGAGTTCACGACCCTGATTGAGGATATCAAGATGGTGTCGAAAGGCGATTCCGGACTTTCAGAGCTCACCCGGAAAGTGTTGGCGCAGCTAACAACCGATCTTCACATTCAGGTTTTCATCACACCGACATGTCCGCACTGTCCGAAAATGGTGAAACTGGCACACCAGATGGCTTTCGAAAGCGAGCGCATTGTGGCCGATATGATAGAGTCGATCGAGTTCCCCCATCTGGCGAACAAATACAATGTGTATGCTGTGCCTAAGGTCATCATAAACGATTCGGTGGAATTTGAAGGCGCATTGCCCGAACACATGGTCATAGAATACATCGCATTGGCCGGCAATCTCGATCTGGACAAAATTTAGTCTTTTCGATTGTAATTGAGCGGGTTTAGGGACGGGGCATTTGCCCCGTCCTTTTAGTTTCAGAGGGAATACACTATGGAGAGGGCGAGGTTTTCCCTGAACTGCACCTTATCGATTTGGTCTCTGTCGTAAAGCCATTGGGCGTAAATCTGAAGTTTTATGAGTTTTGTTACCGTTATCTGTATTGTGTTCTCGAAATTGACATCTGGAGATCTCCAGGTCTGACCGGACGGATTGAAACTATACAATGCCTTGAAAACCCTTAAGTTGCTTTTGTATAGCATATTTTTTGCGAGGTTAAAGTTAGCCGACGCTACAAATTCGAGGCCACCGTCTATTGGAACGCTCCCCGTGTCCGCCCTATTCACTACCTCCTTGAACGATAGGCCGAGCCTCGCTGTCACAGTGTTGGAATCATTTGGCGAGTAAATGTCCCGTGCCGCTCCGAACGACTCAGTGAGTGTCGCAGGGTTCAAATAGAGCTTTTGGTCGTTATCGTAAAACTGCGTCAGCACCCTCGCTGATGCGAACGGGTCTATCGGCCAGCCCATCGTGAGCTTCAGAACAGCTTCGTTCTCGAGCTTATCCGATGATTTTATCGGCGGTTTCCACTTTTTGCTTTCCGCATCCTGTGTGTAAGTCTGTCCGAATGCCATAGACAGGTTGTTGGTAAACAAAACCTTTGAGCTGAGCGATTTTTTCAGGCCGAGGTTGAGGAATGCCGTCCATGATATAGCTCCTGCGTCGCCGCTCTGCCACGACTGGCTGTAATAACTCTGGTTTATGTTAATCCCTGTGCTGAAAGCGTTTACCCAGCCTGCTATCAGCATTGCTGTTACCAATGTGTTCATCTCCATCCTCCTGTTTGGCAAGTCAACAATTATAAAAGCCTGCCCGAATTTATCGGACAGGCCAAATAGATGCACAAGACTCGCGATTCAGTCCCCAGACTTCAAAGTGGAATAGATCTGTTTCACGGATTTGAGATACTGGTCGAGCGCTTTTCTGCCCTCGGCTGTGATTTTGTAAATTGTCATCGGTTTCTTGCCAACAAATTTCTTCTGGACATAGACATAGCCCGCTTCCTCAAGTTTGCTTACATGTGCCGATAGGTTTCCCCGTGAGAGGCCGGTCATGTTGAGCAGGTATTTGAAATCGGCCTCCTCCACGCCGTAAAGGACTGCCATGATCGCAAGCCGCGCGGGTTCATGAATTACCCTGTCCAGATTTTTAATGTTCTGAAACACATTTTTACTCATTTTTGCGATGCTCCCTCATGAATCTGTAGGAAACAACTCCGCCTATCGTCACCATGATGGCACCCATGATGATGAGCGATATGGGTATGCAGTTAGTTGAGTTGCCGGTGAGGGTAACGGCGGGCGGCACGGCTGCAAGCAAAATCCCCTCGAATATTAGCCTGTTTACATTCCAGAAGATGCCCACCCACAGCAGGATTATGAAAGAAAAGGCCGAAATGGAGAGCCATGGCGGGATGTTGTCGATAAGGATTGTGGCAGTTAACAGGATGAACAGGGCGATCGAGATAGCATATCTGATTGCCCCACTGGTTCCTTTATCTTGCTTTTGAGGCTTGAAATAGCCCGTTATCGGCACAACTAACCTGTTTTTGAGCCACCTTATCGCATACGGAGAGAGTGCAATAACCAAAATCTGCGCTGCAACAATGACATACCTGTAAGCCGGTCTCGGTGAACCGGACAGCAAGAACTGAAGTCCACCGGATAGAATGAGTACAATTCCCGTTATGAACTCAGCGATGCCGTCTTTCCACCACATACTCCGAGATGATTTTATAAGCTCATCCAGATTTGTCCCTGTCATTTTGACCACCTCCTTGCAATGTCTATTGTTTTACCGAAATCCACACGGCCATAACCCGTGTATGGATCAAAGCCGGGATCGCCGATGTCGTGAGCACCTCTTTCAATTACCTCAACCACTTCGGCTGCGGTCAGATCTGGCCTGACCGATCTGACAAGAGCGGCAAGGGCGCTGACCACTGCGGTTGCAAGCGATGTGGCGCCGCACTCAATTGTGTCCCTGATGGAACTGAATTCCATGTCCTCTGGCCCCATCGGCGAATCATCGGCTTTATAGAACCTCTCCTCATGGGGGACAGCCACCACAATGGATTCGCAGGGCGCGACAACCGTCAACCTGTTGCCGTAATTTGACCCCTGCTGAATCCCGTTAACCGTTTCCGTCCATCTTTCGTCGTCGAGTTTTGCGGCGCCCACGACGATGATGTTTTTAAGACCTTCGCCCGGATAATCTTCATATTTAGATGCAGAATTACCCGCACCTATCACGATGACCACATCGTGGTAAGCCGCATAGCTGAAAGCCGAATCCAGCTCAGACGACTTTTTGAGTAACCCGCTGATGTTGATGACCTTTGCACCGTGATCCACAAGATAGCGTATCCCTTCTGCCGTGGCCCGTTCGATATGATTCTGCCATTTCACGGCGAACCTCGTCAGCTCAGGCGCGTGTTTTACCATCTCCTTCTGGAACAGCCTTATGTCCCCATCGGGATGTTCTTTATCAAATTGTTTTCTGAGAATCAAAAGCTTGTGTTTGATCACACCTGTTGAAGCCGCCAGCTCACTGCATCCCGGCGCAAGCGAACGGATGACACTCGCCACCATAGTCCCGTGAGCCACTATCTCATAAATCTCAGTGTGGTATGCCCCATCCGCGAAGTAGCCGGGAGATAGGACATCCCTCAGATCCGGATGAAAAAAGTCAAATCCCATGTCGATTATCCCAACTGTGATTAAAGAATCGCCCCGCGTGTAATTCCATGCATAATTTGCATTTACGACATCCATGAACCTCGCCTTGTATGGATTTCCGTTCATGGTGATTACGATTGCCATAAGCAGGTTGTTCATCTCATCCCTCCTATTTAGTAAACTTGTTTGTATTGTAAACTAATTTACATAAATGTCAATGGGGGTTTTTGATAAGTGATGTTACGGTCATCTGTCGTTTGGGGGGGGGCACTGTAATGCACTTTGTACAGTTTGTTGACCTCCATAAATCTCTGAATTATAATGTCATGCATGGTTGCGTGAGCTATTTACCTTAGAAGGAGGACTTAAATATGCTTGATGCATTAGATCGGGAATTGCGACTTGTGTGGGATCAGCTTCGTGGTAAAAAAAAGCATCTTACTTATTTTTTAGAAGAGATATCGCTCGAGAATATCCGTTCTTTTCGCAAAAAGGTTAAAATAAAATTCGATTATCCTGTAAGTGTGTTAGGCGGCGAAAATGCATCTGGAAAAACCACGGTTATTATGGCAGCTGCCTGTGCATACGATAATCCCGATGGACGTATTTACCCTTCTAATGTGTTTCCGAGGTTTTTGCCGAAGGAGGAAGATTTTCCAAAAGATGAACTTATGGGAGCTGCATTGGAATTCACTTATACTCATGAAGGGAAGATTTTGCAAATGTTGTGGAAACAGGGTAAAGATGGGCGCTGGAATAAAAGTTTCTTTGGTCGCAAAAGAGCTTCATGGCCGAAAAGAAGAGTTTATCTCAGGACTTTAGCTCAGCTTACACATCCTTCAGAGATCAGAAAATTCATAACATTGGCGCAGAAAAAGGATCTCCACATAGAGGCTGTCGATCCATATTTCATTTCATTGGCGGAGCGTGTATTGGAGACAAACTATGGTGAAGTTCTCAGAATTTTGCGTGAACAGGAAGACAAAGGGTTGCTCTTTGCTAAACTATCTAACAAAACAAAGTATTCTGAGTTTCACATGGCGGCGGGGGAAAGGTCAGTTTTGCGATTATCTTTAGTCCTTGCCAAGCCTGAAATGGAAAATGCGTTGGTTTTAATAGATGAAATCGAGAACAGTTTGCATCCTTATGTGCAGAAGAAACTTATGCTTGAGCTTCAGAGGCTCGCTTTACGGAAATCCTTGCAGTTTATCATAACCACTCACAGCCCTGTCGTTTTAAACGCCGTCCCACCAGAAGGCCGGATAATACTTCAGAGGACTGACGAGGGGGCAAAAGTCATTCCGCCGTTTATAGATCTCGTCGAAAGAGCACTTTACGGGCAGACTGAAAGGAAATTAAAGATCTTATGCGAAGACCGAGTGAGTGCAGAGATCATCCGTGGTGTCCTTGATATCCTCATCCCTAAACTTCGGATTGCTCATGAAGACATTGAGATAGGGCACGACACCGGGAAAACGGAATTTAAACACCATCTTTCTACCATCTTGAAATTTGGCATGGAAAGGGAATTCATATTTATCCTTGATGGAGATGCTCATAATATCGCTTACGAATTAAAGAGGATTCATCCATACCTGCGTGTTTTGCTCCTACCCGGCAGAAAACCTCCAGAGGAATGGATTTTAGATGTGCTTGAAAAGCATGGCTCCGATTATGTAGGACTTATACCTGTCGAGAATGAGGAAGTGTTGAGAAGGTTCCTTAGAAGAGTTGATTCAATTTATGCAGCCTCAACTGGTGATAGGCGTGCAATAGCGAAGGAAAAATATCGCACATTTGTGAGTTACTTCTCACTCACTGAAGAACAACTTGCAAGAATAGTTGCGAGACACGAGATGGAAAAACATAGAGGGGAGATTGTCGAGTTTTCTGAGCAGCTGGAAGACGCTATAAATTCGTGGCGAAGCCCGGAGTTTCGTCGCTTCGTGTGAAAACGATGGGTAGCGTGCCGTAAAAAAGAAGCCGTCCTATCCGGTTCCTGCCCTCTACTGATTATCCGTGGCTAAGAGTGAAAAATTGTTTCTTCCTTCTTCAACCTGTTATTTTCACTTATTGCCTAACCGTCCGCTTTCGGAGAAAACCTCGTTTATCCAATCCCTAACCTCAAAACGAACGCGTTTCCTCGTCCTCTCGCTGACCTCCAGCAACCTGACCCTGTCGTTGATGCCCCATTTATCGATTAGGTGCACCTTTTTCAGCTGGATGGTCCCCAGCACGGGTGGTCTGTGGGCCCTTAAAAGCTTTCTGACCCTCTGCCCGAAAGGCTTTGACAGCAGCTCCATGCCCCCGATCTCGTCTATGACAATAAGGTCGGCCTGCCGCACCGCCTTCTCGAGCACCGGAATTACAAGCTCTTCGAAGTGTTTGACATACACCTTGTATTTTCCGTAAGGCTGGAAGACACCGTCTGGCCCCTTTCCAAGCCCGGCAAGCCGCCCACTTTTGCGATAGGGCAGCACTTTCACTGTGAACCCGACCCGTTGACCTTCGCGCCGTATTTCCTCGGTGTAGAACCCATAAACTGACAGGCCGAGCCCGAGAGCCATCTCGATGCTCTCCTTTATCAGGGTAGTTTTGCCTGAGCCCGGCCTGCCGGTTATAAGCAAATGTTTAACGAACATTTATGACTTTGACCGTTTCTGAGATGATGCCGTTTGTGGCACGGATGAAGAAGACACCGTTAGACGGCAGCCTTAGTTCTTTTTGCGTGTTCCTGAGCTCGCCGCTGTAAATGGTTCGGCCGGAGATGTCCATCACCTGGAACTGAATGGGTTTATCACCCTTCAACGGAACGAGCTGGATGATGCCGTTTTTCACAAGCGATGTGACTGAAAGGAGATGGCCTTGGGACGGCTGTGCACCATCGTTTTCCTCGATGCTGGTTATACCGAACATGTCGAACGCTTTGTGCATGAGGCTAACGGCACTGTCAACGGGGTAAACCGTTTCGAGCGGCACCGTGACGAACAACACATTGCTGCCTTTCGCAACTCCTGCTACGCCATAGGCAGTTGAATCGACAGAGTTGAACAGGAAGGCGGTTACGGCGTCGTCGGCAGCTCTGATGCCATCCGGGTCAGCCACATCGTAGTGGCCGTGAGTGCCATCATCGAAGTTGTATGTGCCGCTGAACTGCGGCAGTGCCCCTGAAATCGTGTAGTTGTGCGGCACATCGCCTGAGACGAAAACGGCTCCGAGCGCATTTGAGAGGAAAGCAGTATCAGCCGGGTTTCCGGTTGCCGCAAGGCTCTGGGCTATGTTGGAACCGCTTATGAGGAGGTGGCCGCCTGAGTTCACATAGTTTTGAAGAAGTGGCTCGACTGCCGGTGTTATTGCTGGCACTGCGGAATCACCTGTGTCCCCACTGATCCACACAACAGCGTCATACCACGAAAGTGTCACCTGACTATCCTCCACAACGCTTGCCGTTACACTGCTGAAGAAAAGGTTGCGCTCAAGCAACATGCGAGCGTAGGGTAGTATGGCGAGCGAATCGTCTGTTGAGTTCACGACCATGACCTGAGGGATGCTCCTACCCGATGGCCTGATTGCGAGAGTCGTCGAGAAATGACCTTCATGCCATGGATTTATAGGCCTGACTTTGTAAAAATACACGCTGTTGGTGTCAAGTCCACCGAGACTAACGATCGTCGAAAAAGTGGATGTTGCCTTTACGAAATTTTGGCCGTCCGTGCTGACAAAAACATCGTATTTGGCGGCATTCTCAGCAGCTGACCATGAGAGCCTGACACGGCCGTTAAACAGAGGGTCAACCCTGAACATTGTTATCTCGCCGGGTGGATCCCACGGCTCTGCGAAGTTTGCAAGCAACGCATACCACAGCTCCTGACGGGTTCCGTCGTAAGTCAGTGCCCATATTCCGATTCCCTGTGCCGCAGTCGAGTTCACCGTCTGATATTTCAATGTGAGACTTGAGTCATCATCATACCAGCACTGATGCCATGTCGTATAATCCTGATACCTATACCATGGCGTTTGTGAGTAGGAATCCCATATTCTGCCGTAAATCCTTGCATTCGTGGCGGCAGTTGCATAGAAAACGGCGTTTGCCCGCCCCCTCGTCCTTGAGCCGCGTGTCGAGTCGTATGTCGGCCAATCGTATCCGTAATATGGCACTCCCATGACGACTTTCTCAGGATGCCCTGTCGTCGTGATGTAATGGTTCAGCGACCATGTAAAGTTGTAAGAGTAGCCGCTGAGCGGCGACGGGGGGCCTGCATTTTCGCTTCCGGGCCAGAAATAGTCGTATGACATAACCATCAACCCGTCGAGGAAGCTTCCAAGTGCCGCCTCATCATACCTGTCCGACCATTCATCATCGACCGCCATCACATCCATATAAACCTGCAGGTTGTGGTTGTGAAATGTATCGGAAAGAGCCCTCATGAAGGCCGTCAGGTGATCGCGGTCAGCGGAGTAGGGTATCTCGAAATCGATGTTAACACCTTCGACACCTCCGGCGTTGACGGCATTGAGGAGCGTGTTTATGGCGTTGGCGGTGTTCGTAGGGCTCGTTATGAGTGTGTGAATCTGATCTGCGTCAAACAGGATCACCGCAAGGTTCACCATTACACCGTGTGCGTGTGCGCTGTCAATTACGCCGCGCCAGTAGCCCGGCCATCCATGTGAGTTCACGATAAACCCGTTTCCGTTGATCTCGATGCCGAACGGGACGATGTGAGTTATGAGATCCCAGCGAATTGTCGTGTATTGCGATCTCTGCCAGTATGGCAGGAACCCGTAAACGGTTCGCTGCATCGGCAGCTTCCTTTCCTGAAGCGCCAATACCGGCCTCTCCAGAGGCACTAATTGTTTTGGTGCATCGTCATGATGCGAAAAATACTCGATCTGGTGTATCGTTTTTGGTGTTGAGCTTATAAGCTGCAACAAAACCAAAATTGTCATAATTCCTCCCTCCGTGGAGATTTAAAGGTTAATCCGCAAATTCGGAAAGTCCAACCTTTTATGCCGACTGGTTTTCTTCTGTTTTTTTCTTATCTCTACCTCGCCTGTATATAGCTATGGGAATGAGAATGACCAATCCCACAACTATTGTGATGACGGAGACGACCATCTCGTCTTTCTTCCACATGACGAAAAATCCGATCAGCTCCAACAGCAAACCGGTGAAAAAGAGTATGTAACTCAGCGTATCGTAAGGTAATCCCTGAGGGATTGGGTATTTTTCAACCGTTTTGCGTGTCACTTTCTTTCCCTGCTTCGTTCCTGTGGGGCGTCTTCTCCTGCGAGTAGTTCTTTTTTTCTTATCCTTAACTGCCGTCATGGGTTTCCTCCTTTTGCGGGCTTTATCTGCCCGAAACTGTAAAGGTTGATCAAATCTTTATTTCTGGACAACACATAATTTCCTGCAATTCCTCGAAATATACCTATCGAGTCGGCCTTTTGCCATGACGATATGGATGAGATGGGCCTATCTTGCATAATTCTGGCCACAATGGCACCTGCATCGTAACCCGTCTCAGCTATCGATGACGGACGAACTCCGAATATCTGCATGAAATTGTCAAGCACTTCCTGCCTATCGATATCTGGCATCCCCGGCTGTGGTGCGGCTATGACGATGTTTAGCTCGTTCTTCCTGCGCCACGATAGCCATCTGTCACAGCCAAGAACGATTGGATTTACATCATAGAACCGCATCTGCGAGACCATCGAGTAAATGCCTCGGTTGCCTGCCGGCGCAAAGATCAAAGGGTAATCCTCACGGCTGATCCTTCTGATGATGTCGATCTCCTCGCGGAACGGGAGCCCTTCAGATGGCACCTTGATGGCTTCAACCACCGTGCCGCCCGCCCTTTCCACAAGCTGCTTGAAATATAGGGCCGCAGATATGTATTGGGCATCGTCGGGGAACAGAATGTAAACCCTTTTGGCATACAGGGAATCGAGCGCATAGCTTGCAAGTTTCTCGACTTCGAGCTTCAATGCGTAGTTGAACGGTATGACAAAGTTTCCGATATCGCCGAGCCTCAGATCGGCCGCACCTGGTATCAAATTCAAAATGGCGGCGCTATCTATCTTGGGCGCTGTGTTCATGGCGAACATCGATGTCAACGGCCCGACAACCAACGCAAAGACGCTGTCCTTAAGCGTTTCGGCTATGTAACTTGCGTAGGATGTGTCGCTTCGGGTGTCTATTTCGACGAGTTCGACGCTGACGGGAAGTGCGAGGCGGAAGCCGCGCATGAACTCCTTGCCAAGGCTGGCCATCTTGCCTGATTGCGGCACAAGAACTGCGACCTTTTTCGTTGGAGTGACCCGTTTGTCCAGATAGCCGCGCGAAAGGAGGTTGTGGAACAGGTCAGCGCCCAGATCTATCAGCCCGAAAAGATACACATAGCTGCTGTCCTTGACCCACGATGGTGCAGGCCCCGCATAAGCTTTCAGAAATTCCACTGCCGCCATGTCCTTGTTGTCCATCTCGAGGTAGGACTTCGCCATGTAATACCTTACAAGGCCAACCTTTTTGCTCTCAGGAAATTCGAGGATGAACTGGTTTCCATAATTGATCGTGCCCTGAAAATCGCCTGAATTGTAGCTTGCCTCTATCCCAAGCAGCAGAAGCTTCTCGCGCCTTTTCCCTTTTTCTTCGGGGAGCCTGTTCTGGATGACTTCGAGCGCTTTTTGCGGCTCGCCCTGATCTATGAGTGCACGTATCTCCTTTAAGTAACTCCTGCCGAATGAGATTGTCAGGGCGATGAGGATGACGCTGAGATTCATAACAGGCCTATCTCCACGCCTTCTTTGTTGCCGCGAGCATATTCGTAATATCTCAAAGCTGCCTTTTTCGCCTCTTCGATCATGGATTCCGGGAGCTCTTTCTTGATCTCAGCCGGTATGCCTGCCACAAGTCTGAGCGGTGGGACCTCTTTTCTCGAAAGCACCACAGCGCCAGCAGCCACCACAGCACCCTGACCGATCCTTGCGTGGTCGAGCACGGTGGCACCCATGCCGATAAGCGCATAGTTACCAATCATGCATCCGTGAAGTATAGCCGCATGGCCTACCGTCACATAGTCGCCCACTATCACCGGAACGCCTGGCTCAACATGAACCACCACATTGTCCTGAATGTTGGAGTATTCACCGATCTCTATCCTGTCCAGGTCACCTCGTAAAACAGCGTTATACCATACAGATGCGCCCTTTTTCACGATGACATCGCCGACAAGCGTGGCGTTGGGCGCTACAAACGCATCCTCGTGAATCTGTGGATATTTGCCTTTGTAAGGTATTAAAATAGCCATGTTTTCATTATAAGATTGGCTTGCAGGCTCGGTCAAATGCGCTCGGTTTCTTGCGCCGCGGAGGCGATGATTTTATGGCTCTTCACGCAGCACCTTCCACTCCGCAATCCCGAAATGTCTGATCACCTCGTCGATCAAAAGCTCGCGGCAGGCGATGATGGCGTCCATCCCTGATTTGACGATCTCCTCGAAAATGTCGTGAAAGCCAAGCCCTTCGAGCTCCAGTGGGCCGATCTCGTCGATGAAAAGCGGGGAAATCCCGTCTTCCATTGCCTGTCTGAGTATTCCGATGCCGGCCTCAAGGCCATCTCTGGAAAAAGAAAACGGCCCGTAGGTGAAGGCCTCCTTCCAGCCTTTCGATGTCAGTTCGCGGTATCTCGCAAACGGGATTTTCAGGTTCGTTCCGAGTTTGAGGAGGTCGTAACCGTGCAGGATGCCGCCCTCGATGTGCTTGACGGAGACGAACCCCGCACCTCCCAGTTCGCGGTAAAGCTCGATCATACGCCGTGTTTTCCCGCTGTTAATGTTGCCGGGAACGATTTTTATCATTGCCACTGCCCAAACTCACGAATTTTCGGATCTTCGACAACTTCTTGTCCCCTATGCCTTTCACATTCTTTAATTCGTCAACCGAACGGAACTTTCCGTGTGCCCTGCGGTATCGGATAATCCTGCCTGCGATGACCGGGCCTATGCCCGGCACTCTCACAAGCGCGGCGCTGTCCGCACTGTTTATGTCGATCGGAAACGAGGATCTGGCTGGCGTAGTTCTGACGGATTTCGATGTGTTCTTTGGCGGTGTTTTGGGCGTCAAAGGCTCAGAGTAGTATTTTGCGCCGACCATCTTCGGGACGGACAGGTTGATCCATTTTATCGCGATGCCCGCTCCTGCCGACAGGATGAGAAAAAACGCAACAGCCTTCTCCTGAGGCGTTAGGAATAGCTGTTCCTTGATTTCCCGCCACAGATCAGAATTTAAGAGAGACATTTGCGTTCAGCTGATTGCTCAAAAATTCTCTCCCCGTAGTCTTGTCGAAATTCTTGCTGAACTGGTATTGGAGCCCACCTGTTACATTCTTTGTGAACCTGTATTGTGCATACAGCGAAAATGACTTTGATGTGTTTCCAGTTATGACATCGCCCATCTTTGTGGTTTCGTCGTTGTAGGTGTAAGTGACATGGAATGTAACGGAGCTTTTGAGCCTTATCGGGTGCTTAAATAGCGGTAGTTTCAGGCCTTTCGACCTGTCGAGAGAGTAGGACAGGTCAACTGACACCGATTTAACCGCCGTTTTGCTCGTCGGCCCATACCTGAACGATTCGTTTCCGCGCAGAGTATAGCTCCCGTTCAGGTTCATCGTCACTTTGTTGAAAAGCGATGTGGACATAGTTGGCGTGAAAGAGTTTTCTGTTTGACGGGTGTCAGGCGTCGGCGCATCTGCTGGCCCGTTCTCCCTTATCGAATGAGAATAGCTCAGGTTAAGGGTTGTGTTTCCGAGCACCTTGTTGAGCCCGGGAATCACCTTTTCTATCTGTGAGAACTGCGTTGAGAGCGATGGCCATGTCAGGTTCTTATCTCGCGTAACGCCCATGTTTGTCCTGCTGTATGTGATGTCCATCGTGCCTCGATAAGAAAGCGTCAGCCTTATAAGCCTTATGTTGCCGTTGATCGAGTAACTGCGGTTTTCGTTGCTGGTGTTTCGCGTACCCGATGTCGGCAGGTTGAACGAATCGGACAGCCCAAGCCTGAACATGACATCCGGTCTGCCCTGAACGAGGTAGTAGTTTGCGGATCTGCGAAGCGAATAGCTTAAATTTGGTGCAGGGAAGACATTTACCAGTTTCGAGATGTAGTAACCCATCATCTTTAGCGGGTTGGATGTGTCCTTTCGGATGTTCCTGAGGAACGGGAAGGGGTCAACCCTTGAGTTGACCGAGAAGTTGAATGTTCGGGTTATGTTGTGCAGGTTCATCGTGTCCGTTGCGTTCGCTGTCGGCAGGTTCTCGCGGTAGTTGTTGCTGACCTGAATTGACGGCGTCAGCATGTTGAAGATGTTGAGGCTGTAGCTGCCTGAAAGCTGCTCCTCTCTCGATATGTCGCGCCCCCATCTACCGGGGAACCTAAGGTCATGCCCCTGCGACTGGCTGTAACTGAGCCTCATGTTTCTGAAAGGCGAGTATTGAGTTGAAAAATTGAGGGTGAGAGCCTTCTTCCCATTGTTCGTTCTTGTGCCGCTCTGTCTGTTGTAATTCATGCTTGTGTCGCCTGTATAGTCCGCTGACAATAGGAGGCTTGAGAAAAGCGGACTGAAGTTGATGCCGAAAATGTTGAGCGGTCGAAGGTTGGGGTTTAGGTTGTATTCTATTTTCAAGTTCTCGGAATTTCCTAATGAAAGTTGCGTCTGTGTGTTGCGATAGGTTTCAGACCTGCTAGCGTTCACCTTGAAAGGATCGAACAGGAAGCGGAACAGCCAGAACTTTGAGCGTGATTTCGAGAATTGCAATCTCAGGTTTTTGGAATACGAAAGCTCTCTGTGCTCTTCCATCTCCTGAGGTGAATAAACGATGTCATTGCCTACAGGATACTTGGGGAATGTGTAGCTCACATTCTGTGACGCCGTCAGGGCCAGGTTTATCCCCCATACGGACGGCAGGAGCATGCCGGGCCTGATGCTTCCACTCACGGAGTAGTTTTGCGTGAGATTGCGTTGTGATCTTGTGTCGCTGAGGCTTCGGAAATCCGGTTCCCTGTATTCCGCGCTTGCGTTCAATGTTATGAATCCTGCCCAATTAAAATTGAAACTTCCGCGCGCTGCCCATCCGCCATTCCGTCTCGGCCCCGATGCCCGAAGCTCGTCAAACCATACCTCGCCGCTTATCGGAGTTTGAGATGAGTCGTTCAGGATGCCGAACTCATACATCTTGACGCTTCCTAAATTTGGCACCCCTTTGACCCCATAAGGCCCTGAGAAGAACACTGAGTCGTTGGGGAAAGAGTCTGGTCTAAGGGTTTTGAGATGGGTAAGCGCATCGAATGGAATGGTGAACTCATGCCAGCCTGTGCCGCTAAGTCTGAACCTGAATTCGTAATAGTTGTTTTCGTCTGAACCGACCCTGAAGAATAGCATCGGGTTGCCGTCTAACGGGTGTCTTGCCTTAGCAAAGAACTTAATCTCAGTGTAGTCGAGGAGATCCTGTTGGTTGTTCTGGCTCAAAACCTGGCGGTGCACCAGTGCGTAATGGCCAAGCCCGATGTTAGAATAGACGACTGCGATGGACTGTTCCCGTTCGAGCCTGCCGTTCTGGTCGCGCCTTAGGAATACACCTGGAGGCGGTGAGTAATCGTTAGTCTCATATGTGTTCACGACGCCAATCCGCACAACTTCGCTGGAATCCACGGGCTGATATGACGAATCGATCGCCGTGACGCCGTAGTTAAGCCATTTGTTGCCAACAAATTCAATCCTCTGAATTAGAACGGTGTCTGTCCTTGTGAACCCTGTCAGCCACATCCTTGCGTATCGAATTTGACTCCATGTCGGATTTGTCCCCACCTCCGTGTGCGATGTTATGTCCTTGAGCGGTATGCGGTAGTGTTTCCACCCGGCGGGCGTCATATCGACGAGGTATTCGCTGTTGAGGTCGCTGAGGTCGATTGTGTACTCGAAATATGCGTTGTTCGTGTCCACTGTCATGTTCCCATCGAGGTCCTCGGTGTCGTAGTGGCCGTTTCCCTCAGTCCCGTCTATGTGCTCAAAGTTCCACCTATCCGACAACGAGTAGCTGTAATCGTCGTTGCCATCGTCCTGAGAACCTTCCGTCCATGAACTGTCGTTCCCCGCTACCTTGTCGAGGCCGACATCCTCCGTCCTCGCATCGAAGTGGTCGTGGTCAGCGTCGATGTCCTCGCCGTCGATCTCATGCGGGCCTCGATACATGCCTTTAATTCTGCCCGCCCTGTCACGCCAGATAGCGTCCTCGGAGATGGCGTAACCGATGTCTATCTTGACCTTTATGCTGTCGCCTTTTGCGACGAATTCGAGGAAGTCGATATTCTGAAAATCCTGCCCATCGCGGTTAACAAGGTAGTTCAACGATGCCCATTGTGTAGTGTCACCTTCGACCTGAGGCCGAACGATCAACATCAACACAGGTTCACGATCGTCCTGCATCTCTATCGGCTCGTTCGGGTAGATGTCTCCTGACCTTATGACATCGGGCAGCACCGCCCAGATCAGTTTCCTTGCAAAAGATGATGTGTCTCTGCCGACTGGAATGCTGCCGTATGACCATTTGAGGCGCGAGATGGAGAGCGACACGGACTGTTTGGCGGATTCCATGTCGTCAATGTAGCCATCTCCTTTTATGTTCGGGTTGGGAAATGCGCGCGCCGCCTCGAACTGCATCTGCATGGAAGATTCGTTCCTCAAATTGAGCCACGGGACGATGTTCAATGTCCTTGTCATGAACGGCATCGGGAGCTGGAACTGCATGTCAAACTCACCTACCGTAGCCCTCGTCGGCTCATCGCCTATCTGAGGCCGCTCGTCGATCGTCCCCTCGGATCTCGTTATCCATGTGCTTCCGAGAGAGAGGTTTTCCCCAAGCGCGTAGTCAAATCTGACTCCGAGTATTGAGCGCTCTTTGCTCGCCATAAATGGCACATAGTCGTAAGTTATCCTGATGTCGGCGTTTGGATCGTTGAGCACCTCGTCGTTCAAAATTGTGATCGTGCCTGTAGTGTAGTCGATCGTGTAGTCCCGATTTCTAACCAGCCGCCTGCCGTTGTAGGTCACAACTTCGCTCCCCTCTATAATGTCGTAGGCGTTCAATTGAATTTGGTTCATCCTCTGCCTGATCTTCACCTGAATGTAATAATCCTGCCCCTGACCGGGCTGCAGGTTGCGCAGCCAGTAGATGGCGGAATCCGGATGTTCAAGTGCAGTGTCAGCGAACGGATACGGATCAGGAAATATGAGGTAGCCCTTTGCGTAATCTAACACCGTAAAGCTCTGTCCGTTCCTGTTCTGAATTTCGTCGATCACACCATCTCCGTTGAGGTCAAGTCCGAGGATTTGCAGGTAAGACCTGTCGTTTTCGCCGTTCACCGGACCCTGATTTGTAACCCTGTAAATCTGGATATCCACCTGTCCGGGGTAGAGATTTGAGTTCCTTAAGCTGTAAATGTTCTTAAGTTCCATCGAGTTGAGGATGAAGTATCTGTATTCGTCCGGGTTTTGAGGGTTGACGGGTATAGAATCCATGCCGCCGTAATCGCGAGGCCGGATTAGTTTCAATCTCAGGTTGCTTGTGTCAGATATGTCGCCGACCACCTTGCCTGAGGCGGTGCGGTAGTAAACCCCAACTATCTGACGCCCGGATACAGGCGTCCGCAACTCGATGATGTTCGTTCTGGAATCCCAGAAATAATCGGTCTGAGGTGTAAGCCAGTTGAAAAATCCGTCGTTGGAAAGTCCGCTATCCGCTTGATCCGAGTTTACATCGTAAAAATACGCCCTGCCTGGCATTGCACCGGTCTCGCTGTTGTTGGTCGGGTCATCATCGTCGAAAAACACCTCTAACTGAACGATGGAATCCGTTTCGCCGAGCCAGAAAAATTTGCCTTTCACATAGTCCTTTGCGTAAAGTTTGAACGAATCGACACGGGCTCCGGATGTGAACATGCCGGTTCGGCTCTCCCCCTGCTCCTTTGTCGCAAGTGTCGTTATCTGCAGATTGGCCAGCTGAAGCACTGTCTTTATGCCGAACAGCCCTTCCCTTGTGTTTGGAAAGCTTGCGTAGCCGCGACTTGGAAAATCAAGCCTTGTGTCGCCCAACTCGATGAGCTTGACGACCTCGTCCTCCCCCCCCTCATATCGCAGGCTAACCTTGTTCTTGAGCTGGTTCTGGCGTTGTGAGTCATGGTCTATAAGCACATGGATCTTGTCGCCTACTGTGCCCGTCAATCGCACTCTCAGGGTCTGATCCATGGTGATGACGGGGAAAAATGAGCCGCCGCCATATTCTGTCGGCCTATCCGTTGAACTTTTCGATGCGCCGCCGCCAAATGTTATGTCCTGTTGCCCATCAATTTTGAGTTTGGCTCCTTCTCCGAGGAATTTCAGGCCCTTGGGGAACTTGAACGGCACCTCGATGTCAGGCAGGAGCCCGCCGCCGGTATTTCGGCCCGCTCTCGTGGTCTCTGCCGCTGCTTCCAGAGCCATGGCCACTTCGAGGGAATCGATGCGCCTCTGAAGATATGAATTCAGTGGCATCACCTCCAGCGTGTCGAGGACTTTGTTCCTATTCATTATCACGCGGAAGGCAAGATTGAGAGACGGATCAACGATGACGGTGTCCTTAAGGCCCGCCTCGGCACCGAGTTCGTGCCAGAGCCTTTCGTTTAGCCAATCATGATTTGATGTTGTGACCAGTGAAAGTAACAAAAAAGCTTGATAAATCATAAGATTTTCACCTCTGAGAAGGATTTATGCAGGTTTCCATGATATTACCCGATAACCTTCTTTTCAAGACAACAATGAAAAATTCGGTATGTTTTTGTTATTGACAATTGTAAAAGGTGATTGGAAGCGTTATCTTTTATTAACAGCTTCGGATCAAGGAGGGGTGAGATGAAAGCTATAAAAGTGGTGATATTGGTGATTGTTGTTCTCATTTTGATGATGCCTCTGTATGGTGAAAGCAAGGCTGTGAAGGTTCTGATAACAAAGGGAATGACCCTGAGTGATATAGCTGCTAAGTACTATGGCAAAGCCGATTCTATTGTTATAAAAAAATTAAGAGAGGCAAACCCGGAAATCAAGAATGCGGATTTGATTTTTGCAGGTGATTCGATAACTCTGCCAGAGATTCCGGGTTACCAGATAAAATTGCCGCCGAAACGGGAGATAATTCAAAAAACACCGAGCTACATGACTGTGACCAGGATAGCTGGCAATGTGCAGGTCATGCACAGCAAAACCCCTGTCCCTACAAATCCAGTTGCTGGCGAGATAATAACAGGTGGTGATAGAATCATAGTTGAAGATAGTCTGTCATGGGTAGAGTTAGAAGCTGAAAATGGACTCCTGATACGCGTGAGCGGCAAGGCGATCTTCGATATAAAGGAACTTTTTATGACTAACAATGCCTTAGAGTCGAAGATAACGCTTATAAAGGGGGCTGCATGGTTTAATTCAGAGGCGTCATCGAAAGATAGCTACCTTGAAGTCAAGGCAGGAAAGATAAACGCCGTGTCCAGACATACGAAATACAGTGTATATGCGTCTAATGGCGGCATGGTGAAAGTTCTTTCAGGAGAGGTGGAGGTTGCTCTTCCCTCTCAAAAGATGGTGGTGAAATCTGGACAGGAATTCTCTGATTCAGCTAAAAAAGTGGAAAAACTGAAATTGACTTTGTTTGAAAAGTGGAATATATCACTCGACGAATTCAAAAACGACCAGACACCTCCTTACCTGGCTGTGACATCTCCATTGCCGTTCAGCGTGACAAACAAACGCAACATCAAGCTGGAAGGAAAAACTGAACCCGGTGCTACCGTATTTGTCAACGATGAGCAGGTATCCGTTGACAGCAGCGGGGTATTTTCTGCCGATGTGGAACTTAAAAACGAGGGAATAAATGTCATCGAAATTAAGTCTTCAGATTTGGCGGGTAATGTATCTATACTTCATCGTGTGGTCGTGCTTGATCTCAAGCCGCCCGTAGTGAATCTTGAGTATCCGCCCGATTCCGAGGTAGTAAGGGCACCAACTATAAAGGTCCTTGGCACCACCGAGCCGGGGGCAACTGTTGAGATTGATGGTCAGAATGTAGCAGTTGCACCTAATGGGTATTTTGAGAAACTTACGCTGCTGCAAGGTGGATGGAACACACTGAAAGTGACCGCCACTGATTCTGCTGGTAACACCACTGTTGTTAAACGCGAGATCTATGTGGATACTCAGCCGCCCACCCTATATGTGATAAAACCCCAGGCTGGCACTATAACCAATAACCCCAGGGTTGAAGTTGTAGCGAGCACTGACCCTGACGCAGCTGTGGTTGTGGGAACGAAAGCGGCATCAAAAGGCAGGGATGGACGCTATCACATGTATCTGACGCTTCAGGAAGGTCCCAACGCCATAAGTGTCAAAGCGGTGGATAAGGCAGGTAACCTTACTCTTAAATTTGTCCCGATAACCGTGGACCTGACTCCGCCTCAGCTCGTCCTCGGTGGGTTGCTCTCCATGCCTGTTACACTATCCTCGGAGAGCAATATAGAGGTCATCGGAACAACGGAGCCTAATGCTACCATAACCGTAAATGGCATGCCGGTTAAGGTCTCAGATGACGGCCAGTTCTCGACCACCATTTCCTTGAAGCCCGGAATAAACAACATTGTGGTTGAGGCTATAGATGAGGCTGGCAACAAAACTGTTATGAAACGAACAGTTAAATATGTCAGACAATAGAGAAAAACTTATTGCATTTCTTATAATCCTTATAGTCCCATTGCTTTTCTCCTGGGTATTGCATGATACCACGATTTTTCGCTCGGTCGAAGGAACATATCAGGACAAATTGATGGTATTTCGAGGGCCAGTGCCTTGCTCATCTGTCGTGGTTGTTGCTATCGACGATGAGTCCATTGAAAAACTGGGGCACTGGCCCTGGAGGGGCAAAATTCTATCGATGGGTCTCGATAGAATTAGAGGCGAAAAAGTCCTTGGTATAGACATTCTGTTTTCGGAATATACCAATTTTGAAGACGATAGTGCTATTGTAGCTGCTATTGAAAAACACAGAAATGTCGTCCTTCCGGTTAGTAGTTCCGAAGATGGCCTTATCTTTCCGGCTATGCCGTTCAGGCTTGCTGCTACATCGATCGGCCATGTGGTGTTACACCATTCGGTTGATGGAACTATAAGGAAAGCTTTTGCTGTTATGCCATTTAAACAGAAAGGGAGTGTGCTTTTTATACCCTCATTCTCGATAGAGTTGTATCGAATTTATCGTTCGATACCGCCGGATTCGACATTCTTTGACCAGCGGAGACGCATCTATCGGGTTGGCGACTTGAAGATTCCACTTTTTAAAAACGGAACATTCCTCATAAACTACACGTTACCGAATGATTACATACCTACAGTCCCTTTTTATAAGCTGTTTACATCATCTTTTGATACGACTGTTTTCAAGGATAAGATCGTCATAATCGGGGTCACTGCTATCGGCATGCAACAGGATCAGCTTATCACTCCATTGAGCCAGAAGTCGATGCCGATGTCGGGAGTAGGGGTTCAAGCTAACATAGTCGCTATGTTGCTTAAAGGAATTGTTGTAAGACCTATTAACGGTATGGTGGTGGCCATAATTCTGGTCATTTTGATGGCTATAGCTGCGTGGCTGTTTGAATATCAAAATATCTATCTCGCACTTGGTTACCTTCTTGGATTGATTATAATCGGTGTGCCTCTCAGTTTTGTTATGTTTGTCAGACATCATGTCCTTGTGTCATATCCGACTCTTTTGATATTGTCTTCTGGAACAGCATTGTGGGGACTTGTTGTGAGGTTCTATCAACTTTCCCACACGGTTGTGAGACTTACAAATAGGCTCAGGCACGCTCCGATCATATTGCCATCCATAAAACTATCTGAATTAATCAACATAGAGGAGCAGTTAAAGGAAGTGGCCGGGCTTGAGGATGTCAGACTTGCTCGTAACTGCCCTCCCGATTATTCGTCGTTCTATGTAAAACAGAGGCTTAAGCTTTGTGTGAAACCCTTACCTTCCCCTGAAGCCCGCAGGTTCATTGGTCAATCTGTTGTGCCGCTTATACGAATTCTGATAGGCGAAACAGACACAGGTAACATTCTCATAGGTGGTCTGGATGAAGCAGTCAAAAATCTGACGCTTATAGGCGAGAAAATACGGGCTCAGAACAAGGCTTTGAACATATTGCTTAATACGGCCGAAGGGGGCCTCATAGTTACGGATACATTGGGGAACATAAAATACATAAACGACCGAGCTGCCAGTGCTCTTGGCACGCAGCCTGATTTTGTGAGAAACGCCAACTTATTGGAATTTTTAGAGAAAAATCCTCAAATTAAATCGACTGTTGATTTCCGCGATGTGCTTCTGAACATGAAATCCCATGTTTTCGGCGAGATGGAAAACGCAAAAACCGGAAAAATTTATCAGGTGGGCGTGTCCTTCTCACAATCGGAAGAAGGGCTGGGCGGACTCGTGATCGTCCTTTACGACATAACCAAACTCAAAGAACTTCTTGAAGCGAGGGAACTTGCACTCTATGGATTGACACATCAATTCGCAACACCCGTTACGGTGATAAGGGAATACGCGAGATTGCTTAAGAGAAACCCTGATAAGCCGAGCGAAAAGATACTCGATGCTATAATAAGCTCTGCCAATAATCTTGAGGCTCTAATTCACAACTTCGTTTATTTCGCCAAACTGGACAGAGAAACCGCGGCCGAAACCTTCACCGAATATGACTTGAGGGATGTGATAGAAGCGGCCATAGAGGAGGTTAAACCGAAATACCCTGATAAGCAACTCGATGTTTCAATGCCGGACACCATCAAATCTTTTGGCAATCCTGATATGATAGGTGTGGTAGTTAATAATCTCATAGACAATGGTCTTAAATACTCCAGATCAAAGGCTATGGTGAGGGTTTCTGAGGACGAGAACAACTGCATAAAGCTCGAGGTTTCAGATGACGGCCCCGGCATACCAGAAGAGGAGCAGAAATATGTGTTTGACCCGTTTCGTAGGGGGAAAACTCGCAAAAAGGGATTTGGCCTTGGACTCGCGATAGTCAGGAAGATCATAGAGTTACACAACGGTGAGATTTATGTTGAAAACGATCCCGTTCTCGGCGGCGCAAAGTTTACTATCAGGCTACCCTCCCAAAAGTGCAATAAATAATTTAGCTCCTCGTGTTCCTTTATCATTTTAGAAATCCAATTTCATTAAGAAGAAGGAGGTAATATGTTCAACATAACAGCTATTCTGCTTATCGCCGTTCTTTTCCCAGGCTATGGAGAAGTGAAAGGGGCGTTTTACCCATCTCTTTCACCTGATGGTAAGCTGGTGTCGTTCTCTTACATGGGTGACATTTGGGTCGCCCCTATCGACGGAGGTGTAGCTCGGAGAATTACTGTGTCCGAAGGAGCTGAGTTCTACCAAACATGGTCTCCTGACGGTAAATGGATAGCGTTCACATCCGACAGGTATGGCAGTGGCGATGTGTTTGTTGTTCCTTCTGATGGCTCGGCTCCACCGAAACGACTTACATACCATCAGGCGTGGGATAGGGTCTATTTCTGGAGCGAGAACAGCAAATTCGTCTATTTCGGCTCCAGTAGAACCGAATTCCGTAAGGCTCTTTATCGGATTTCCATAGACGGTGGTAACCCTGAGCGTGTGGTGAACTTCGATGTGAGTCTTGCAACCCTGATTCCCGGGACCGACACAATTCTGTTCAACAGAGGAGGAAACAACTGGTGGCGTAGGAAATATCGGGGAAGTGCCAACTGGGACATCTGGAAGATGTCCTTGAGTGACCAGAAGCCTGTGAAAATCACAGATTTCGACGGTCGTGACGGATGGCCTATGTTCTCACCTGTCGATAACAGGATATATTTCGTCTGTAACGAGGGGAAGGACTCTATCTCTAATCTCTGGGCGATGGATAGGGATGGGTCAAACAGACAGCAGATAACGCATTTCAAAGAGGATGTCCTATATCCATCTATATCTCGTGATGGCAGAATTATTGTTTTTCAGGTTTTTGATAAGCTTTACAGGTATGATGTGGAGACAGGTGAGACATCTGAGCTCAAATTCTATGTGCCTCAGGATTACAAGCAGCTGGATCAACGATACATCACTGCGAATAAAGGTGTTACCGATTTTTCCGTTAAGCCCGACGGAAGCGAGATAGCATTTGTCGTGTGGGGCGACATCTATGTGATGAAACTTGAGAACGGCGATGTCAAAAAGGTTAACAGGATTACCCGCACGCCTGACCTCGAGACCGAGGTGAGGTGGCACCCCCAAAAAGAGGAACTCATCTATGTGTCTTTGAGGGATGGCAACTATGAGATTTACACGGCTGAGCCGGAGGATACCACCAAATCGCTTGCCGATGCCTACCGGATTAAGGAAATTCGCTTAACCAAGACACCTGAGGCCGAACATGATCCCGCCTTCTCACCTGACGGTAAGATGATAAGCTTCAAGGTCAATGAAAGGCTTTATGTGATGAATGCCGACGGCGGAAAACGAAAGAAGATAGCAGACATGGATGTTAACTGGCCCAGATGGTCGCCCGACAGCAGATGGATAGCTTTCAGCAGCGATGTCGTGGGATGGCGCGAGGACATATTCGTTGTGCCATCAGACGGTTCGAGCGAGCCGGTGAACATAACCGATAATGTGCGCGACGACTACAAGCCTATGTGGTCTTCCGATGGCAGACGCATAGTTTATGCCTCAAGGAGTGACGATGACCTCAAGATCAGGTTTGTTTGGCTGAGGAAGGATGACGAGCGGAAATCGCTTTCATGGTGGAAGGATCACAGGGACAGCGTCGAAAAGTATGACACCATCAAGATCGATTTTGACGGGATAAGGGACAGGGTTCACGACATAGCGACTTACAAAGGCGGTTATTATTCGTGGACACAGGAACCTGACGGCGAGATGATAACCGTTGATGTCCAAAGCGATGATGGACATGTTATCAAATTTGTTGATTGGCTCGAAGGCGAAAGGGGAGAAATAATTCTTAGCAGAGATCAGGCTCCCTGGGGGCTTGAGATGATAAACAAATCCAGCGTCTATTTCGGCTTCAATAAATTGTTGTTCAAAGGGCAGAAATCGGGTGCTCTCTCAAGGCTGGATTTTAATGTGGGCTTCTGGATGACTGTTGAAGACATCCGAAAAGCCGTGTTTGATCAGGGTTGGTGGCTGCTTCAGGAGGGATTTTATGACCCATCTCATCACGGGATAGACTGGAAAGCAATGTATGACAAGTATCACGATTGGGCAAAGCGCACGAGGACATCCTTTGAATTTGACCGTGTTTTCTCGATGATGCTCGGTGAACTGAACGCTTCGCACCTTGGAATATGGGTGAACAACCCTGATGCCTATCGGGAGCCAACCGGCATTCTGGGAATTGAGATCGACCCTGAATACCACGGCGATGGCGTTAAGGTCAAGAAAGTCATCAAGAACTCAGTAGCCGATAAATATCTCGGACTCAAGCCCGGCGACATCATAACCGAGATCAATGGCGTCGAAATCCAGTCGGACAGCAACTTCTACAGCTATCTGCGCAAAAAGGCTAACAAAAAAGTGCTTGTGACATGGAAATCAGGTCTTCTGGATGAGACCCACGAAAAAGAAGTTAAACTTGAGGGCTATTGGGACTTCAGGAAGCATGTGTATGACAACTGGGTGGAGGGCAACCGCGAGATAGTTGAAAAGCTGAGCGGGGGCAAAATCGGCTATCTCCACATCAGAGCCATGAATTACAGCTCACTCAAGAAGTTTTATGACGATGTCTATCGCAACCGCGACAAAAAGGCGTTGATAATCGATGTCAGATACAACGGGGGCGGCAGAACGCATGATCAGATTCTCAATTTCTTGAGCCGTGTGCCATACGGCTATTACAAGTCGAGATGGGCTACTCACAAGAGTTATAGTCCTGACTTCCTGTGGGATAAACCGGCTGTTGTGCTCATAAATTCGAGCAGTTATAGCGATGCTGAGATTTTCCCGATGGGGTTCAGACAGCTTAAACTCGGAAAGTTGATCGGTGTTCCGACATTTGGAGCCGTAATCGGCACATCTAACTATACCATGCTCGACGGCAGGACCGTTGTCAGAATGCCTTTTGTAGGGTGGTACCGCCTGAGTGGAAAAAATTTGGAGAACGGAGCGGTTCAGCCCGATATATATGTGGAAAACCCACCCAAATACGACAACATCCCTGGCGGACCGCAAATTGAGGTGGCGGTCAGAACCCTGCTCAAGAAATTGGGAGAGGAATAATAGCGAAGCGGAGGCAGACTATAAGTCTGCCTCCGCTATTTGCTCCACCATTTGTTCTCCCTACCCATAAGATACACTTGTTCCAGCCTGATTTTTTCGCTTTAGAGCTTCAAATTACCTGTTGTGGAACATAATTACAGGTGAGTTAATACCGAACGGCGGTCAGTCCTGTTAGACAGCATGTTTGATGGGGACTAAAATCCTTTGACTTTCAGGGTGTCGCCAATTCCGATGCCATGCCTCTCGAAAAATCCCTGATTTACCTCCAGCGCATACATTGCCGGCTGGGCTGAGATGTGGGTGGTTTCAGAAAACGGCTCCATCTTCTGGATGTCAACGATGACTAAGTCTCTATCCAGAAAAGCTATTGAGAGAGGGATTTTCGTGTTCTTCATCCAGAAACTCAGCGGTTCTTCCCTGTCGAACACGAAGAGCATCCCCTGATCTTCGGGAAGCGAATCCCTGAACATCAAGCCCATTTCCTGTTCTTCGGGTGTAGCAGCGATCTCCATCTTTATTTTGACGCCCTTGATTTCTCCCATGAGAAACCCGGATTCGAGGTTTAGAACCTGTTTGGAGATTTGCATATCCTGTGGGTGGGATTCCTTCTTCTGTGCTATTTTGAGACCTATTATCAGCACTATCGTGACGGTTAGTGGGAAAATCAATCTTTTCATAGTATAAAAATGATAAAGCGGAGGGGGAGGGATTCGAACCCCCGAGGGGATTTTACTCCCCTAAGCGATTTCGAATCGCTCGCCTTCGTCCGCTCGGCCACCCCTCCACAAGTGGTTGTAGAAAATAAAGCGCATGCAGATGTGCGTCAAGCACCGCATGTGGACAACAAAAAGCGGCGCTTAAAGCGCCGCTTTTTGCAATCGAAGCGCTGGGCTATCTTAAGCCGATTCACTCATCCTCATCTTCCGGAACCGGCAGATTTTCTGTCGTTATTAGCAGTATAAACGAATAAACTGTAAGGGTTATCACAAACCCCCAGAATATCATCATCATTAGCCATCCGATCGGCGTCATGGCTTAGGCCTCCTCTTTGGCCTTGCTTTTCTTCCTGTCCCACGCTATGCGTATGAGGATTGCTATTACCACATATACGAGCACAATTGCGATTCTTGTGGCTATGAGGAATGGCCTGTTAGCAGCCGGAACACCTTTCATGAGGAGGAAGTTAATTCCATCCGTTGCTATCCA
>WGAI01000061.1 GCA_015489175.1 Caldifarciminota bacterium
GAAAACGCAACCCCCGACACAGCCAGCTACACCGTGAGGATTGCGGCTCCAGAGCTTGAGGTTCTGGATTATCGCTTCTCATCGGTGTCGCATTGCGGCGACGGCGTGCTTCAGGTAGAACTGGTGAATTCGGGTCATGCGCCGTCCAATGGCATCTGGCTCAGGCCAGTGGTCTCGGACAGCCGTTTGTCGTTACAGCCGGATTCGGTGAACCTGCAATCGGTCGAACCCGGCGAAACGGTTTCCGTGACCTTCAACTTCCATGTGGATTGCTCCGTCCATCAGCCCTATTTCGTCAGGCTTCAGCTCCTGCCGTTCTCGGACACATTGTGGCTCTCCACAGGTTATGACGGCTACGCATTCGACTTTGAGGGGAGCAACGACGGCTGGACGCTTGAATCTCCATGGCATGTCAGCAGTTACCGGCACGAGACGGGGACATCAAGCCTTTACTGTGGCAACGAAAGCAGCCACTCATATCCGCCCAACTTTGTGGCGACGGCATACTCGCCGTGGCTGACGGTCGGCGTTAAGCCCATCCTTGAGTTCAGCAGCTGGTTCGATACGCAGGCTGGATGGGACTTCTGCGTGGTCGGGTTCAGGACGGAGACGGATACGGCTCTCCACTACCTCACGAGCTTCGACGGGCCATCGAACGGCTGGGAAACATTCAACATCCCGATAAACGGAGTTGCGCCCGGAGAGGGGATAAAGCTCGCATTCACATTTTACAGCGAAAACAACGATTATCAGCTTGAAGGCTGGTATATCGACAATGTCCGCCTGTATTCCGATGCGCTAAGCCCAAGTGGTGTTGAGGAGCAGATTTATCATCCAATCAATGCGGATTTTATCAGGCTCGAACAGATTGGCAACTCGATTCGTGCGTCGTGGGAAGGATGCGTGGATGAGATCAGGGTTTACAATTCGGCGGGCAGGCTGATCGCCATGCGGAAGATTGCCGAAAACGGGCGCGAGGCGGTCATCTCGATGTCGAATTCGCCGTCAGGGATCTACTTCGTCCTGCTCAAAGGCAGGCGGTTTGTCGCCCGAAAGGGCATCCTATTTCTGAGAAAATAACGAAATTCTGGAGGGAACTGTTTTGTCAAAAACGCTTTACATCTTCGAGGTCAGCGGCTTACATCACGATTGCCTTCAGAGCGTGCTTGAGCTGGCGTTAGAGGCTAAAGGGCTATCGAATGCGCCGTTTGAATCCGTTGAAGTCGTTACAAGGTCGATCTACCTTGAGAAACTCTCACCGCAGGTGATTCAAAGCGCCAGAGAGACAGGAGTTAAGTTCCACATCCTTGCGGCTTCGGTCGAATCGCACAAAGCAGGTGGCATACTCGGCACCCTGAAATTTCAACGAGAGCTGAAAAGTGCGCTCTGGCGGGAATACAGGGAGCTAGTGCGACCCACATCGGGAGATTATGCGGTTTTTGTGACGGCTGAGATGTTCATCTCGCCGCTCATGTCGAAGATCGCCTCAGACCTGAAGTCGAAGGGCGTGAAGCTCATCCCAATGGTGCACAACACCTTCATCTACTTCCCTGATGTCGTTGAAGACAGCGACAGGCCGGCGATCGCAAGGTATTACCTCAGCGGATACGAGATCGTGGTGGACAAATTCGGCAAATTGGGCGAAAAAATCGTGCTCCTCAGGAAGAAACACCTCAACAGCCACACCCGCAAGATAGGGGAGATGGCCGACGGGTTCCTTCTGCCATCGCTCCACATGGAAATGCCCGAAACCGGCAAGCCCGTCATGAAGCTCCTGACCCGATTCCCGCATCCAGAGGGGCTCGACAGGCGGGAGAGGCTTGTGGAACAGCTCAAAGACATGGACACCGTGCGACTGACGGTCCCGGGACAGGTGAGCGAAAAGAGACGAAACTATGATGTGGTGCTGGACGCAGTCGAGGCAAATCCCGACCTCCCGCTCGAACTCGTCCTTCTCGGCAGGCTGGTGTCGAAACAGCTGAAGCGACGCATCGAAGCGATACCCGACGATGTGAGAAGAAAAATCAGGACTTTCAACGACTTCATTGATGAAAACCTATATCTGGATACGGTAATGAACTCGCATTACCTGCTCATGCCGATAATCTTCCCCTATGGCAGGTTCAAAACGACTGGCGGCATAGGCGATGGCATCAGCATGGGCGTGCCCATCGTCCTGCCATCGGGCATGATAGACAGGGACATCATGCCACACATCCAATTTGAGATGGATTCGCTCGCCGATAAGCTTGCGGAGCTTACGGAATTGTCAAACTATCAGGAAATCTCGAAGGATATGCTCGAATTTGCGAGAAAACACACGATAGACAGGGTTGCGACGGAATTCAACGAATTTCTGTGGAGGATCGGGGCATGAAGGGCAGAATTTGCATCCTGTCGGGCAGGGAACACCCGAAGAACGAGCGTTTTTACCTCAAAATCGGCAGAACGTTGCGCAAATGGGGTTATGACATCACGATCATATCGCGCTGGGAGCTGCCACCTGACGACATGGGCATAAAGTTCAAGAAGTTCAATCGCAGCAACAACCCGATCTGGGGCAAGCTAACCACTGTTACCGGACTTGTCAAGGCGGGGATGGCCGAAGACGCCGACATCTATCAGGTGCACAACGGCGACTCATCGCTTCTCGCAGCTGTGATAATCAAGTTCCTCAAGCGGTTGAAGGGCAAGCGTGTAAAGCTCGTTTATGACGCCGACGAATACTGGCCCGGATACCGCGCTGACCTCGTGCCCCGCATTATGAAACCGATCATCCGCTACCTCGCCACACAGTGGGAACATCTGGCCTTCAACTACTCCGACGCCGTGATAACGGCGAACACCATCCAGAGGGGCAGGTTCCTCGTTTGGGACCGCACAAAGAACATGGAAGTGCTCTACTCCTATCAGCTGAAATCGCTGATACCCGACGAATTTCCGAAAAAGGATCCCAGACTCGTGGTTTACACGGGCAACTTAGCGATAGAAAGGGACATGCACTACCTTCTGTCGCTCCCCGAATTGATTGAGGATTTCAAGCTGCTTGTCATGGGCCGCCCGGCCTCGCCCAAACTCAAGCCCGTTATCGACGAATTGATAGGCAAGCTGTCGCCCGAAGCGCGAGAGAGGCTCGATTATCCCGGCATGCTCCCTTACGAGGAAAGCGTGAGGCGTATGCGAGAGGCGATGATAGGCATCATCCCGTATCTGCCATACAGCGAAAACAATGTGCTGGCCGGCCCGCCGCTCAAACTTTTTCAGTTTCTTGCAAACGGCATAGCTGTGGTCGCTTACGACCTGCCCGAGATCAGGCGGATATTGATGATGACCGGTGCCGGAATCGTCGTTCCGTCAGGCGACCGTGAGGCGTTCACCGAAGCCATAAAATCCCTGCTTCGTAACCCGGAAAAGGCCATCGAAATGGGCAGAAGGGGATACGAGATCACAAAGAAATTCCTCAACTGGGAAGATGCGAGCGTGCCCGTGCTGCGATACATCTACGAAAGGCTCGATACGGCGTAAGTTGGGATAAATTGGAAACTTGAAATCACGGCCACGATGTGATACCGTTTTAATGTCTAATTTTTGAGCATGGATTGAATGAACCCTGATCTGAAATAAATTTTGAGGGGTGAGTTTTATGAGACCCGAGCGAATCTTAACGGAGCTTGGTTATGATGGCTTCAGGCCGGGCCAATTGGAAGCCATCGATATGGTTATGAAGGGGCAACAGTTGCTTGTCCTCCTACCAACAGGCTACGGAAAGAGTTTAATCTACCGCACGATTTCAAGACTAATAGATGGCGTTACATTCGTGATCTCGCCGCTCATCTCCCTGATGAAGGATCAGGTCGATTTCACGATGAAGTTCGATCCTCGATGGGGGACATCCATAAATTCATCACTTGACCCGTCCGAGAGAAGGGAAAGGATCTGGAAAGCGGCAAATGGCTTTTACAAGATGATTTACATTGCGCCTGAAAGGCTCAGGACGGCCGAGTTCGCTGCGATGATGGAACATCTTGCGCCCGAAATGCTTGTCGTGGACGAGGCGCATTGCGTGAACCTGTGGGGACATGATTTCAGACCTGATTACCTTCTGATCAAGAAAATTAGGCCGAAATTCAAGCGGTTTATGGCACTCACAGCAACAGCATCGAAAGGCTCGGTTCGAGAGTTAATCAAGGATCTCGGTGGCGAGTTGCACATCCATCGCCCTGTGCCCGTCGTCAGGACGAACTTCAACTTTGAGATATTCGAAACGGAGAGCGTTGAGAGGAAACTGCTGCTCCTGTCGAGAATCATGAAACGAGACTATGGGAGCGGGATAATCTACACTACAACAAGGCAGGAGGCCGACTTTGTGGCTGATTTCCTGCGAGAGCTTGGCCTCAAGGCGACCTCATACCATGCCGGTCTCGGGCCTGAGCAGAGGTCATCCCGTCAGGATGCCTTTATGCGCGGCGATGTCAGGTTCGTGGCAGCCACAACCGCATTCGGCATGGGCATCGATAAGCCTGATATTGACCTTGTATTGCACTGGAGCGTTCCGGAATCGGTCGAGGCATATTATCAGGAGATCGGTCGAGGTGGACGGGACGGCCGTCCAGTCGATGCGATCCTGTTCTTCTCGGAAGACGATGTTGAGCGCAGGAAGGCCATGATAAAGGCTGCCATGCCTTCACCTGAGACGGTGAACGCCATGTTCAACTGGATTGTGAAAAACGGCAAGTGGTTCAACGACCAGATCTTATTCGATCCCGAAGCCGTTCTGCATATCACGGATTACGACCCCACAATGCTGCGCATTGCCATCTCGATCATGGAGGCAGCCGGCGCCGTGGAGTGGAAGGAAAGCGTCACATCAAGGCTTGTGGTGAGCGAAAGGGGCAGTTTCCACGAGATTGACATACTCGAAAGGGCTGAGACGACGGGAGAATCGCCGTTCGAGGTCGAAAAAGGAATCTGGCTTGCTCATTTTCAGGAAGATCTGAACCTGAAACAGACCGGGCCATCGTTGATGCGCGTATCGTGGAAAAACTATGTCATGACCGATGCCTTTGCCGAGATAATCGATCACATCACAAAGGCCAAATTTGACAGGCTTCAGGACATGATAAATCTGGTGAATTTTGCAAGGCATTCATCGCCGTTGAAATACCTCAAAAACTATTTCAACGAAAGCACGGAACCAATTACTTCCCAAAACGATAATGATACAGCGATAAGTCCCTTTTCGGTGGATAAAGCACTAAACACAAAGTCGCGGAAATCGGATTTTCCCAATTTCAACAGTGCACCTTTGCCTCCGAGCGGTTCAGGCAGCCATTTCAGCGCCGTATGGTGGCTCATCTCCAGAATGACGGTTTTTTTAGCTCATCTGATTAGGACGCAATCACATGAAGGGGGCATGCAGAGCAAGAAGCGGCTCCCGCGCTCAGCGGGTCACCAGTCGCTCAACCGAAAAGTGCACAGTTCAAGGCTGGACAGGGCTCCGCACACGATCCGATATGCCATCTCACGCATAAAGGACGGGAGACGCCGCCTCTCAAAACATCGCTTTTCCAGAAAAGAGCTCGAATTTGTCAGGAATTTCATGCGCAGGGAGCACCCGACAGAGTTGGGCAGCAGGCTGTTTCACGGCTACATCATCGACTACAAATACACCTTTTCGGCAAAGCAGGGCAAGATCTTCTCAAACACCTACAAGGTTTTGATGAAGCTGAGAAGTTGCAGGAGCTTATGGAGCAGAGACTATTTCGCCATGAGGGTAAAAGAGCTTCTCGACCGATTTGACGAGAAGGGCGTCCTTGTGCCTGTGACAAAAGTAAAAAATGACTGCGATGTGTTGAAGCTGATCATCGAATCCGTCTCCCGTGAAACCGATTGGCCATCTGTCGAGCTAAGTCAGCTCAGGAAAGGCGATTTTGCGGTGCTGCTCTTCGATGAATTCGACGAGTCAAAGGGCACAATGGATTTGCTTGAGCAAGCACGCAGGGTAACAGGTAAAACTCCAGGGATCATAGGGCTGGTTTACAAAAGGTAAGCTCCCCGACAGGCAGGAGGCCCGTCAGGGAGCCGTGAAGTCATTTTTTCACGCCGTAAACCTTTGCATACCTGTCATTTCCGTAATCGGAGAGCATCTGCTCCTGCGTCTTGCCGTTGTAGGACGGATCCAGCATATCGATGACGCGTGGTGCAAACTCGATCGGCGGTTTGGCGCCGCCAAACGCCCACTGCTCCGGCAGGCTCTTGACCGCCCTGATGTTGTCCTCGCCATACCCATCTTGACTTGCGACAAGGACATACATGATCCACTTCTTCGGATTTGTGTTGATTATAGCCTTCGGCAGGGTGAAGATCACCGCTTTCCTCTCGGGATCGGCCGTGACATTCACAAATCCCTTGACCTCGCGCCCATCAGGAAGGAAAAGGAGCTCCCCGTATTCGGGCCAGCCGGCTATCTTCAGGCCGACATCCCACGGATGCTTCTCATCAAATGTGACATTCAACCCCTTGTGCGGCAATTTAGTTGAACCGGTGTCAGCATCCGAGATGAAGAAATAGATGAGCTGATGGCTGAACCCAAGTGGTGCACCCCACGGATTGGTAAGTTCTTTGAAATAAGCCACAAATACCCATTCCATCGGCTTCTCATAGACCTCGAATTTCAACAGGTCGAGATGTCCTCTGTGAGGCTTGAAGGAGGCGTCTGTGGGATAAACATAAGTGCCCGGCCCGTAATCGTCGCCCTCCCTGTCTTTGAACTTCAGCACAAGTCTGGCGTCCTTCAGGAGGTCGGACGGCTTTTTGCCCATGGCCATGACGCCGCCACTGCCCGCCTCAGCGCCCGGCGCAGTGACGATCGGCCTGTCTAAGAATGCAGGCGGCTTTTCCCCGAGCACCAGATAAACCTGTTTGAGCGTTCGATTGAACATGCTCGCCCAGACCGCATCGTAGCCCGACGACTGATCCGAGCCGAGCCACCAGAACCAGTCTGACCCCTCAGCCGCATACATGAACCAGAACGCCTTGCGCAGCGAATCGGGATCGTATTTTTCCGGGTGTTTTGCGAACTCAGCGAGGTTTGACCGCACATCGGCGAGGTAGTCCCATGCCTTGTTCTCCTCCGGCTCGCCGATCCATGTTGAGAAATCGGCGCCGATCCACGAGCCCGCCCACAGGTTATCGATTCTGTGAGTTGGCGGATGAGCCTCAAGATACTCCCTGACCTGAACGGTTTTGACGAATTTCGCCCTGCTCAACTGGCTGTAAAGCGAGTGGAAGAACTCCTTGCCATCGTTTCTATACCACTCCCACGCATTTTCGCCGTCAAGTATCACCGTGACAAGCACGGGCTCGCTGTCGGACGCAAACTTTTTGTGGATGTCGTAGAGTTTCATGATGAAATCGTTAGCGGCCTGAACGCCGGGCATCTTCTGATACCTGAAGCCTATGGCATCCGATAGATCAGTGTCTCTGAAGACCATCATTATGGAATCGCTATCCGCAAGTCCGATGGCCCAGTAAGGCCTGTAAAGCTCTCTCGCACCCAAGAATGTGCCAAGCGAATGGCCGAGCACTTGAGCATCAGAAGCCATCCACTGAAAACCGCCTTTGCGGACGATGTTGACGATCTGCTTCGCCACTGAGCCCTCAGCTGGCCACATGCCGACAGGTTTGCGGCCAAATATGGAATCGTATTTGGCGGCAGCGGCTTCGACATGCCAGAGCGCATCTTCTGGATGATGGAACCGCTTTTTGGGGCGCGGCGCATTGGGCATGGCGATCGACATGAGGTCGGTGTCGTAGATGAGCGGCAGAATTGGATGGAAATACGGCGTCGTGATGACCTCTATCTGACCTTTGTCCTGAAGATAGCGATGAATTGGCTCAACCGCTTTCATTATCTTGAGTTCCGCGTCGGCGATAACTTTCTTGTCGTCTTCAGTGAAGTTACGCCCCTTTTTGATAAGCCCGGTTATGTCAATCGTATCGCCTGTAACAAGGACGACAACAGAATCCTGAAAATCGGGGTCGAACCACGCCAGATTGAACCAGACCTGAAGGTCGCGGATATCCTGAACCGTGTAATTCGCCAGCGTGCGCTCGACATTGACCGAGCCGTCCGGATTGTAAACCCTCTTGTCGAGCAGTTCTCGATAGCGCGGCCAGATTTTTATCTTGTTGTCCCAGTTGGCGCTAAAGAAGTTTTGCACTATGAAGGCCTTTTCGTCAGGAGAAAGCTGTTCGGCGGGCTTCATCGTCAGCCTCATGTATGTGTCAGGCCATTTTCCTGATTCCCAAATGTTTATCATGTCCTCGATCTGGTTGAGAAGCACAGGGGTGAGGTTGATCGTGAGGTGGATGTCAGGATACCCCTGAAGGATCGAAGCCATGTCGTAGTAGTCCTTTATGCAGTGCAATCTAACCCATGGTTTCAGATACTCTCCTGTGGAGTCTTTGAAATACCGGGGTTGATGCTGATGCCACACTATGGCCAGATAGATGGGCTTTCCGACGGGCTTGAGCGAATCGACTATCGGGTAGTCGGGGATAACTTTGGCTCCGGGCGCCTCCATCTTGATCTTGTTGTCCTCAGTCAGCGTGAAAGCGGAGTTAAATCCGCCATATCCATCATCGACTTTCGCCGGGTTATCCGGATCTTCACGCCATGTGTTGCCGTTTATGACGAATTTGTAGTAGTATGTCCCTGGCGGCAGCTTGATGGTGACCTCCCAGATACCATCGCCCTTCTTTTTCATGGGGATGGACTGCGGGTTCCAGTTGTTAAATGTGCCTGCAAGGAAAACCTGTTGTGCGTCGGGCGCTTTAAACTGGAAGGTTACACCCTGAGAATCCGCCATGACCGTCGAAATTAACACAATCTGAAGCAATAGGTTCATGATAGCCTCCTTGATGAGCTGTATTTTAAAGCAGGTGGGGTGCAGAAAATTATGGCGGTTACTGGCTTACTTTACGATGTTTTTCCATCATCTCCTTAACGAAGGCCTCGACCTTATCGCGATCCACATCGCCAAAGATGAGGTAATTTCCGCGATACGCATCTATTCGGCTTGGTCTCGGAAACGGGCTGAGGAAAATGCCGTTTTTATCGACCACATACCTGCGATAGTGGCCCCACGGCTTTCTTATGGTATAAAGCGGCCGCTTTATCGTAACACCCTCTTCATCAAGGATATACTTTGTAACTGTCCAGAATGGGGCAAGTGAGGTCAAAAGGACCACAATGGAAAACAGCGTCCAGTATATGCCTGAGGTCACATAGACGATGATGAGGAACGGCAGGATTATGGCCAGTGCTATCGCCACTTTCTTGCGATTTCGTGCCGGCAGCACCGACCACTCTATCTTCTCAACCTTCTCCTGCCGTTCCGCCATTTTATTCGCTCCTCTCGATTATGGTCATGTCAACGACGACATCGTCGTCTTTGAGGTTAATCATGCGGACGCCGACCGCGTAACGACCCATCTCTCGCACATCCTTCCCTTTGAACCGTATGACTGTGCCATTTCTTGTAAGGACGAGTATGTCGTCGGAACCATTGATCGGTCTGACACGCACGAGACGACCGGTCTTCAGCGTCAGCCTCTGTATGATCACACCCTTGGTCCCTCTCGATGTTACCCGTATGTCATTGGTGCTAATTTTCTTGCCGTAGCCGTATTCCGTGATTGTGACAACCCGTTTGTCCGCATCAAGCCTGACAAGTGAGACGACCTCGCCATCTTTCATCGGCTTTGCTCCTCTGACGCCGTAAGCCATCCTGCCCATCTTGCGGACATTGCTCTCGTGGAACGCAACGCCGTAGCCGTTCGCCCTTGCCAGCAGCACCGTGTCATCACCAGCCGTAAGGACAGCGCCGATAAGCACATCGTCGCTCCCTTCAGGGAATTTTATTGCGTAAATCCCGTTGCGACCGGCGTTTACAAGCGTGTCAAGCCCTATCTTTTTGACTATACCTTTGCGTGTGGCGAGAAATACATTCAGGTTGGGGTCAAACTCGTCAAAGGATATGGCTGCGGTTACCCGCTCATCGTTTCTCAGTTTGATGAAGTTTCTAAGTGGTCGGCCACGTGCATGAAGTCCACCCTCCGGTAAGACATAGGTTTTCACAGCGAAGGCACGCCCGTGATCGGTAAAGAACATCATGTAGTTGTGCGTGTTTCCTTTAACCACGAAAATCGGGAAGTCGTCGCGGTATAGGTTGATGCCGCTGCGGCCTGTTCCGCCGCGCCCCTGTGTCCGATAGCTGCGCACAGGCGTGCGTTTCACATATCCGCTGTTGGTGATGGTGACGACCACATCCTCGCGCGGTATCAGGTCCTCTTCGTCTATGGTGAGGTCAGACTCGCTTGCGATGATGCGTGTTCTCCGCTCATCGCCGTATTTTTCCTTTATGGCGAGCAGTTCGCCCTTGATCACCTCAAGCAGAAGCTGGCGGTTCTCAAGTATGGCATGGTATCTCTCAATGTCTTTGATGAGTGCGGCATATTCTTCCTCGATCTTATCACGCTCCAGTTTGGTGAGGTTTTGCAGTTTAAGGTCGAGTATGGCCTGAGCCTGAGCTTCGGAGAACCCGAACCGCTCCATAAGTGCGGATTTTGCGGCGGCAGGCGATTCCGATGCTCGAATTAAGGCGATTATCTCGTCTATGTGATCAAGCGCTTTTCGGAAGCCCTCGAGGATGTGTGCCCGTGCCTCAGCCTTACGCAGCCTGAACTTCGTCCTCCGCTCGACGACCTCGATCCTGTGGTTGAGATAGACTTCGAGGAGCTGTTTGAGGCTCATCAACTTCGGCTCATTGTTCACAAGAGCAAGGAGGATTATGCCGTAGGTGACCTGAAGAGGCGTGTGTTTGAGCAGTTGGTTCAAAACTACCTGCTCCTGAGCGCCGCGCTTAAGCTCGATCACAATTCTCAACCCTTCGCGGTCGGACTCATCGCGCAGATCCGAGATGCCGTCGATCTTCTTCTGCCTGACCAGCTCAGCTATTCGCTCGATGATGGTGGACTTGGAGACCTGATATGGGATTTCGGTGACCACGATGGCGCTTCTGCCCCTGACCTCCTCGAAATGGATTTTAGACCTCACTTTGATCTTGCCGCGCCCGGTCGAATACGCCTGCATGATGCCGTTGACACCGATAACCTCTGCACCTGTGGGGAAATCCGGCCCTTTTATGATGTTCAGAAGCTCATCAGTCGAGATCTCAGGGTTGTCGATAAGTGTGACGAGTGCATCGATGACCTCATTGAGGTTGTGCGGTGGTATGCTTGTCGCCATGCCAACGGCTATGCCTGAAGCACCGTTGACGATGAGATTTGGAAAACCGGCAGGCAAAACAACTGGCTCTTTCAGCCTGCCGTCAAAATTGGGGATGAAATCGACGGTGTCCTCATCAAGGCCTTCAAGCAATTCTGTCGCAATTCTGGAAAGCCTTGCCTCTGTGTAACGATAAGCTGCTGGTGGGTCGCCATCTATCGACCCGAAATTGCCCTGCCCCTCCACCAGCGGATAGCGCAAAGAGAAATCCTGCGCCATTCTGACAAGTGCATCGTAAACCGGCATGTCGCCATGTGGATGGAACTTACCGATAACTTCACCCACAACTGTCGCTGACTTTCTGAAAGGTTTGTTGGGATAGAGGCCGAGCTCACGCATCGCATACAATATCCTGCGCTGAACTGGCTTAAGGCCATCGCGGGCATCCGGTAGAGCACGGCCGACGATAACGCTCATCGCATAATCGATGTAAGAAGTGCGCATCTCTTCCTCAATAAGCGCCTCTATAATTCGACTCATTGTGTTGCCTCCTCGGGAGTTTGAAAAAGGTCTGACACAGCCAAAATCGACCTTTATGATAAGCCCAAATCGGCTCAAATTCAATGAGATGCAGCCACAGAACACACTCAAAAATCGTGAAAAATGAACGGTTAACGGATACCGGAAACGGAGGGGTTCCGCCGTTCAATTCTGCCGAACGGCCAGATGGCGGGAAAGGCTTATTTTTGTTGCAATCGATTGCAGAAAAAAATTATAATTTACCCCAAAACAGGGAGGTTAAATTATGCTGATACCTGAAGGGCTTAAATACACAAAGGAACATGAATGGATTCAAGTTGACGGTGAGGTTGGCATAGTTGGAATAACTGACTATGCGCAGAACGAGCTCTCTGACATAGTTTTCGTTGAGCTGCCTGAGGTTGGCCAGAAAGTCGCCAAAGGTGAGCGTGTTGCAACACTCGAAGCTGTTAAAACCGTCGCAGATGTGTATTCACCCGTTACAGGGGAAGTGATCGAAGTCAACGAAAGACTTGCCGATGAGCCGGATCTGATCAACCGCGACCCTTACGGTGATGGCTGGATAGTCAAGATCAAGATTAAGAACCTCGACGAACTGAACGATCTCCTTTCAGCAGAGGAATATGAGAAATTAGTCGAGGAAGAGGAGGCCTGATATGGGCCCGTTTGTTCCGATGACAGAGGAAGAAAGAAAGGAGATGCTCCAACGCATCGGGGTGTCTTCTTTCGAGGAGCTGATACAGGAGATTCCGGTTGAGGCTCGATTTAAGGGAAAACTGAACCTTCCGAAACCGCTTTCCGAGTATGAAGTCAAGAAACTGATGCAGGAGATTGCTGACCAGAACCAGCGTTTGACCATATTCGCAGGTGGTGGCGCCTATGACCACTATGTGCCATCCGCAGTCCTTCACATCATGGGCTATCCACAGTTCTACACGGCCTATACGCCTTATCAAGCTGAGGTCAGCCAGGGCACGCTTCAGGCCATGTATGAGTATCAGTCTCTGGTGTGCGAGCTGTTCGGCATGGAGGTGGCCAACGCATCGATGTATGACGGAGCTTCCGCTCTCGCAGAGGCGGCACTCATGTCGCTGCGCATCCGCAGGAAACGCAACATCGTCCTCTATCCCGAAAACCTCAATCCGCTCTATAAACGGGTTTTGCTCACCTACCTGCACGGACAGGACGATCAGCCTGTCGAGGTCAAATACGACCGTGAGACCGGCCGCATCGACATCGATGACCTGAAGTCTAAGCTAAATGACAATGTTGCCGGCGTAATCGTGCAGCATCCCAATTTCTTCGGCATTATCGAGGACATGCCTGAGATTGCGAAAATAGTTCGCGAAGCCGGTGCCGCACTTGTTGTCCATGTCGATCCTGTGACGCTTGGTGTCCTTGCGCCTCCCGGCGAATACGGAGCCGACATCGCCACGGCTGAAGGTCAGCCGCTCGGACTGCCACTTGCCTTCGGCGGCCCTTACCTTGGAATCTTCACATCAAAGTTTGAGTATATACGCCAGATGCCGGGCAGAATATCCGGAAAAACCATAGATGCGGAAGGCAACACCGGGTTTGTTATGACTTTGCAGACGCGCGAACAGCACATAAGGCGTGAGAGAGCCACATCCAACATCTGCAGCAATCAGCAGCTTTGTGCGCTCGCAGTGGCGGTTTACCTCTCACTCATGGGCAAACAGGGCATGCGCGAGGTGGCCGAGCAGTCGTTCTATCGCGCCTATTACCTGTTTGACAGGCTCATGGAAAAAGGTTTTAAACCCGCTTTCAAGGGCACATTCTTCCGTGAGTTCGCCATCAAAACGCCCATCCCCGCTCAGGAGGTGGTTGACAGGATGGCGGAAGAAGACAGCATCCTTGCCGGTGTGCCGCTCTCGCTCTTTGGCATGGATGAAAACTTGCTCCTCATCGCCCTTACGGAGAAAAGGAGCAAGGAGGAGATGGATCGCTTTGTGAGTGCTCTTGAGCGGGTTACCTCAAAGTAAGAGACAAAAATAATGGGTAACCTCGTAAAAGGGATCGAATACAACACCCATGTCGTTAAGGTGGTTTTCAGAAATGCGATAGCTCGCCCATCCACAATTGCTTACCTCTACGAAACACTCGCACAGGAAGATATAAATGCACTTACCATCGTTCATTGCACGCCGTGGCAAGGGCGTTCTGACATAATCGCTGTCATATACGAAAGCCAGCAGTTCAAAGTCAGTGAAATGAGGGACGAGTTGGAGGAGACGATCGGCGTTAAGGACATCAGGTTCAATCCAAATGTAGCACTGATAACGCTTTACGGTAGCCCCGAAATGGCGCAAACTCCGGGAATTGCGTTAAGGGTGTTTGAAGCGCTCCAAAACGCTAATGCTCTGGCAGAGGTTTTCGCCGCATCCGCTGATGCGATCACTCTGCTTGTCAAGGAAAGCAGGGTGATCGACGCTCTGGCCGAGCTAAAAAGTGAATTCGAGATCGATGAATTGACACATTGACCAGATTTTAGGCTGAAAAATCCTGTCTGTTGCTCGGTTTCAAACCCCTGAAGTTGTATTGTGGGTTATTTGTATTGTGTCTTTCATCACATTCTCAATTGCCACACCGTAAAGCATGAAATTCCCAACCAGAGCTCTGGGAAAAACGGCAACGCTTTCCGTCAGCATACAGTAGCTCCAGTTGTTGCCCGATAATTCTGAGCATCTTATAATTTGCAAAATTCATCAAGCTTTGAGAGGTGAGAAAATGGGATTCCTTGAAAGAGTTAATTCCCCGGAGGATTTGAAAGGATTGAGCATCGATGAGTTGAATGAACTGGCCTCAGAGATAAGGCGTTACATGATCGAGGTGCTGAGCAAGAACGGCGGCCATGTAGCTCCCAACCTCGGCGCAGTTGAGCTCACGCTCGCACTTCACTATGTGTTCAACTCGCCAACCGACAGGCTCATCTGGGATGTCGGGCATCAGGCCTATGTGCACAAGATAATCACAGGTCGGCGTGAGGCGTTCAAAACCATCCGCCAGTATGGCGGCATCAGCGGGTTCCTGAAGCGCGACGAAAGCCCGCACGACATCTTTGGTGCAGGTCATGCCGGCACAGCCCTGTCCGCTGCGATGGGCGTTGTGATAGCCCGTGACATGAAGGGCGAGGACTGGAAGGTAGTCGCCATCGTGGGCGACGGTGCACTCACGGCGGGCATGGCGCTCGAAGCGCTCAACCAGATCGGTCAGCTCAAGAAGGACATGATCATCATCCTGAACGACAACAAGATGTCGATCGACGAAAATGTCGGCGCACTCTCAAACTACTTCGCAAAACTGGTTACTTCGCCTGTCTATGATAGGTTTAAAGAGGATGTCTGGGAACTTCTGGGCAAACTGCCATCTAAATACCTGTCGCTCAGGGCCAGGGAGGTTGCGCGGAAGATAAAAGAGACGCTTCAGCACTTTGCGGTGCCGTCGATCCTGTTCGAGGAGCTCGGTTACCGCTATGTCGGCCCGTTCGATGGCCATGACATCAAGCTTTTGATAGACAATCTGAACCGTGTAAAGAACCTGAAAGGCCCCACCATCGTGCATGTCATCACGGTAAAGGGCAAGGGATATGAGCCTGCCGAGAAAAATCCCGAGTATTTCCATGGGCTCGGCCCGTTTGACCCCGAGACAGGTAAACCTCTGCCCAAGAAGGACACGAGGCCACGCTACACCAAGGTGTTCGGCCAGACGCTGCTCCAATTTGCGAGGAAAGACCCCAAAATCGTCGCAATCACAGCGGCTATGCCGCTTGGCACAGGTCTGAACTACATCAGGGATGAGCTGCCAGATCAATACATCGATGTCGGCATTGCCGAACAGCACGCTGTCACGCTCGCAGGTGGCCTCGCAGTCGAGGGCATGAAACCGTTCGCGACGATATACTCGACATTCCTCCAGCGCGCTTTCGATCAGATCATACATGACATTGCGCTTCAAAAGCTGCCTGTCAGGTTTGCCATCGACAGGGGCGGCCTTGTGGGAGAGGATGGGCCAACACATCACGGCGTCTTCGACCTCTCCTACCTGCGGATGATTCCCAACATGGTGGTCATGGCGCCCCGTGACGGCGAACAGCTCAGAGACATGATCAGGACGGCCGTGGAATACGACGAAGGGCCGATAGCGTTCCGTTATCCGCGCGACAAGGTGCCCTTCGAGCCAGATATGTCGCGTGATCCTCAGTCCGTGCCCATCGGCAAGGGCGAAATTCTCAAGGGGAACGGCGATGTGCTCGTGCTTGCGATCGGTGCGATGGTGCTCCCGTCGTTGGAAGCGGCCAACAGTCTGGAGGAGAAGGGGATCAACATCAAGGTCGTGGATGCAAGATTTGTGAAGCCGCTCGATGAGGAGCTAATTCTGGATCTGGCCAGCTCCGCAAAGGCGATCATCACAGTGGAGGAGAATGCTTTGCTCGGCGGATTTGGCTCCGCTGTGCTTGAACTTCTCGCCAGCAAAGGGATTATGAAACCGACGCTCAACATCGGGATACCTGACAAATTCATCGAACACGGGCCAAGAGCTGTGCTGCTGGAGAAGGTCGGGCTCGACGCCAGCGGGATAGCGAACTCAATCTCTGAATTCCTCGAAAATGCTCTGTGAGAAATGCGGCGTTCGGGAGGCTGAGGTAACGGTCATCGACTTATCCCGCAACGGTGTTAGGGTTTATCACCTCTGCAAGGTCTGCGCCGAAGATGTGGCCATCTTCCCTGAACTCATGTCAAACGCAGACGCCACAACCGAACAGCAGACGCTCAAAATTGAAGCGACAGGCGGGGATGAATTCATCTCGTGCCCCAACTGCGGGACTACCTTGAAGGATTACCTGAAAAGCGGCAGGTTTGGCTGCCCCAACTGTTATTTCGCGTTCCGGGAAAAGATAAAACCCCTGTTGATAGATGCGAATGGCTCAGACATTTACAGAGGGGAGCCGTATTACCGTGACAGGAAACGATTTGAGACATTTGAGAAACTCGTATCCGTGAAGCAGAACATCGACATCGCTGTTGCAGAGGAGAACTTTGAACTTGCAGCAAAACTCAAGCGCGAATTTGAAGCGCTTAAAAGCCAGCTGACCGATGAGAATACATGAACTTGCATCGCGACCGCCCGGCTGGATAAACCGCTCAACGCCACAGGAAAAGGTTTTCCTGTCTGGCGCAATGTTCAAAAGGAACCTGCTGAGCCACTTCTTCGTCAACAATTCGAGTGAACTGGATCTTCTCACCATCAAGAGGAAGGTCGCCATTGCGATTCAGGATGTGCTGGAGCTTGAAGGTGACTTCTTCGAGCTCGACATGATGTCTGAGGACGAGAAGGCGCTGCTTAGCGAGCGTAAACTCTATCCCGCCTCATGGATTAACAGGTCATCCCCGTCTCAGGCTATCTTCATCGGACCCAATGAGCAATTTTCCGTCCTCATCAACGGCACTGAGCACATCGAAATCCAATCCATCGTCGGAGGACTGGCCCTGAAAAAGGCGTTGAGCATCGCTGAGAAGATAGAGCGCCCACTTGGCAAACTGTTGGAATACGCTTTTGCCGAAACGATGGGATACCTGACATCCGATCCGCTCGAAGCTGGGCTTGGATTGCACCTCTTCGTCGTTTTGCACCTTCCGGCGATAGTGATCACCCGTCAGATTGACTCGCTGGCCGAGCTGCTGGAAGGCGTGAATGTCAGGCTCGAGAGCGTATTGTCCAACAACATGGGCAACCTGTTTGTCCTCACCACCATGCGCCAGCTGGGCGTGACGAAACGAGAGGTCTATAACTCATTTGCCGAGCTGATCGACATGGTGCTCGATCTCGAAGACACAGCCCGCGACATGTTACTTGGCAAATACAGCATCCAGCTTGAGGACAGAGTTAACCGCGCACTCGCCGTGCTTCAAGCCGCAAAAACGCTGTCTTTCTATGAACTCTCCGAGTATATCTCATCCCTGAAGCTCGGCATCGCATTGGGTATCCTTCAAGACGCCACCGTCTATCAGCTGGACGAAATCCTGATTATGTCTCAGCCCGCACACATCAAACTGGCGTTTGCTGAAAGCGAAAACTTCAATGAAGAGGTCGCAAGGGCCGGATTTGTCAGGTCAAAACTCGGCACTATACATTCCATCCACGGGGCATAATTGCGCCTGCTCAAAACTTAGGATTTTCTCCCCAGTCGCGGTATTCGTCAACTGATGGATAATACCGCTTCATCTTTGCAGGAATAAAAGCGCTTTCGGGCCAGTGAATTAACATGCTGTCGATTTCGGCCTTGTGCTCCATAAACCATTTATATTCTTCAGGCACATGCTTTTTGATGAATTGGACGCCATACCGCGGTGCGCCTGACAGGTAATAGTAAAGGTAGGCCTCGACAGCATCGCCTTTAAGTCCTTCATCGTAAGGACTTGAGAATATTCTGGAGCTCTTGGACTCGGATGTGACACTATCTCTCCACGCCAGATATTTAGTTTTGAACTTCTTGAGCTCCCTCCTGTAAAGATACCTGAAGCGTCTGCTCACATCGTAAAATCTGCCGTTTCGATAATGGAGGTAAGAGGTAAATTTAGGCATACATCCCTCACAGGTGGCATCGTAACACACAAAAAGGTCGTTGTTCATGAGTATCTCAGGAATTCCATCGCCGTCTATGTCTTTTATATCCCTAACCACAGGTGCATAGGAGATAATGCCCTGTGTGGGAACAATTTTACCGTTCCTTAGCTCGAATACATCGAAGCTCTCGCCAGCGCCAGTCGCGCTTCCGGTGTAGTTGTAAACCACGAGCTCCTTTCTGCCCCTTCCGTCCAGATTCACAAGCTGGACGGGTGAGATATATATGAGCGTGTCGCCCTTCCGATCCGCAAGCGGAAAATAAATGACGGAATCTATCAAGCTGTCGCCTTTGTAGATGTAGAAC
>WGAI01000062.1 GCA_015489175.1 Caldifarciminota bacterium
ATGTGCAATGTGCAAACCAAGGAGGGACCAACATGAACATGAAAATTAAAAAAGTAATCTTGAAAAACTTCCGTATATATAAGGATGAAACAGTTATAGATCTTGATAATTTAACAGCATTTATTGGTAAAAATGATATTGGAAAATCAACCATTTTAGATGCATTAGACATATTCTTTAATGGGAAAGATGCTCAAGTTAAACTTGATAAAGAAGACATAAGTAAGGATTCAAGTAATAATGATAATGATATAGTAATTGGTGTAGTATTCGAAGTCTATTCGCAAGAACAAGAAGGAATTGTGATTGATGCTACTGTTAATACAAATTTGGAAGAAGAATTTCTACTAAACAGGGATAATCTTCTGGAAATTCGTAAAATTTTTCCAAAAGGAGATTTGAAAAAAGCGAAAACATATATAATAGCTAATCATCCGATAAATGAGAATCTTAAGGACCTTCTCACTCTTAAAATATCGGATTTAAAAAAACGAGCAGAAGAAATAGGAGTTGATTTATCAGACGTAAATAAAAGTGTTGCTTCAGAGATAAGAAAAAAGATACGAGAACATTTTGGAGATGAGGAAATACGGTTAGAAGAGATTGAAATACCACTTGATAAAGAAGGCGCTAAACAAATTTGGGATCAACTCAAAAATTACTTACCAATTTATGCCTTATTTAAATCAGATAGACAAAATATTGATCAAGACACAGAAGTTCAAGATCCTATGAAAATAGCGATAAAAAAACTGTTAGGAGGGGAGAATATTAGGAACAAGTTAGAAGAAATCAAAAATGAAGTGGAAAGAGAAATAATTGAAATTGCAAATGATACTATTGAGAAATTAAAAGAAATGAATCCCGAGATAGCACGGGAATTAAAGCCTAAAATCCCTGAACCAAAATGGGAGAATGTATTTAAAGGTATAACAATCAGTAGCGATGAAGATATTCCTCTTAATAAAAGGGGGAGTGGAGTTCGTAGGTTAATTTTATTGAATTTTTTTAGAGCAGAAGCCGAAAAGAAAAAAGAAGAAAGAAATGTTCCAGATATTGTTTATGCTTTTGAAGAACCTGAAACTTCTCAACACCCAGATCATCAAAAGAAATTAATTGAAGCCTTTTTGTCTTTGTCCGAAAGAAAAGATACCCAGATAATTTTAACAACTCATAGTCCGGGGATTGCCAACTTATTGCCTGTGGAAAGTTTAAGATTTTTATACAAAGATGATGATGGGAAAGTTGTTGTTGAGAAAGGATCTGATGAAGTTCTAGAGAAAATAGCCAAAAGTTTAGGTGTGTTACCAACGGTTGATAAAGATAGAATTGAGCAACTTAAATTAATTGTATGTGTCGAGGGGCCTACTGATGTGGAATTCTTTAAAAGGCTTGGGAAAATAGTGGATAATGATCTAAAAATTGACTTTGAAAATGACAAAAGAGTAGTCATAATACCATTAGGCGGCTCCACTCTAAAATATTGGGTTGATAATCATTATTTAAGAAAATTAGGTTTACCAGAAATTCATATTTATGACGGGGACAAAGAGGAATACAAGAGAAAGGCTAGAGAAATAAATAATCGTAATGATGGGAGTAAAGGATTTTTTACAAACAAAAGAGAAATCGAGAATTATGTCCATCCCAAAATTATAAAAGATATATTTAGGTTAAATGATCGGGAATTGATGAATTTAATAGATTTAACAAAACCTGATTGGGTTAAAGATTGGAATATGCTAGATATACCAAAAAAATTAATAAATATTTATAAGAACAAAGGGTGGAGTATACAAGAAAATTTAGTAAAAGAAAAGATAACTACTGAAGGAATCGAAAAAATGACATTGGAACTTTTCAAAGAATTAAATGCTTATGATGAAATCAAAGAATGGTTTAAAGCAATAAAAGAGGTGATTGATTGAATCATATGCACACTGCACATAACAAGCGGGTATACGGTTTGCCTACCGACTCACTCAAATTGCCCTATCGGCCAACTTCGCATACCCGCCAAACGTTAGGCGTAATCGGGGTTTAAAAAGAATCGGAAATTTACAGTTAAAGTATAAAAATCCTAAATCGATGAATATAAAGTTAAAACTTGAGATGACTATTGGCTGTTTACTTTGTTGTGCCTGACATAACTTCCGCATTATCAGTAAGATACAATTTGTAAACCTACCTCAATCTATTTGCATAACTGAACATTTCCATACACATCCCCCGCCGCCATAGCATTAGCAGTTCACGCCATCTTACTCGGTAGTTCTGGACCTAACCGCAATATACCTCCTTTCCTATTTCCATCTATGGTGGCGTGTGCCTCATCTTTGCCCTGAATAATCTGGAAGGTTCTGATGCTTCCAAAACACAGAAAGGTGCAAATTTTGAAAAGAATTTCGATTTCGATCACAAACAAAACGGCATATAGCCGACCTCCGCTTGACATTAAAGCCTCCTTTGCTTTAGCCTTTGCCTTACATGATGTAAATGCCTTTTGAGAAGTGGTTTAGATGGCAGCAAGCTCTGTTATGCATCATTGGAAATCCGAATTTAAAACGAGGAGGTTGTGAGGTCATGTTGGGGAGAAAGAGGAAGGGGCCACTGGACAGGTGGACTGAAAAAGTCAAAAAACTGCAAAAGAAACTCAAAAATTGGTTGGGTAAGAAGGATAAGGGTGGCAACAAGGCGCTCAAGATTCTCGCCAATGTTCTGATTATGATCTTGATTAAAACAATAGGCGATAGTAGTGGAGGTAGTTCTGCAAGGGGGAAGCTATGAAGGCAGAGGTTCAGATGGAGGCACCTCATAACCCTGACGATTCCCCTCCGTATTGGCCTTCAGACCTTATCAACCGTTTTCAATTGGCCTTTGTGGACGCACACAGGGCGCTCAAACAGCTTTTAGCGCGCGCTTTGAAATGGCTCAAATCCGAAGGCGAGACGCTGGTCTATCTCACAGCCATTTCAATGATCGTAAGCCTCCTCATCTATGTTAACGTTCCCCGCTCGAAGCCCCATTTCACGCCTGAGCAACGGGATGCGTTTATGCGTGCAATGCAGGGACATGACCTTTCAAATGTGGCATTTGCAGGCCCTACGGTGGATTACCTGACATTGTGGTCAAACTCTACTTTCCATGTCAAAGGTAACTCTTATGAGATCGAATTCACAGGGATCCGTCCTCTGTGGACCGATCCGAGGGTCATGTCCATCGCAATTGACAACACTTTGACCTTCTCTCCGATGGGCAAACTGTATCGCAGTCGTCTAAATGTGCATCCCGTTGAGAACAACCTTTTGCCGCATCAGGCCGCGGCGGTCTTCTACTGGGGCAGCTGGCATGTCTTCAGCCTTTACACATGGCTTACAGGAGACATCAGGCTGCAGGAGTTCACATTTGAATATCCAATGTTGACTATTTTGTTGCTCGTTCTGGCTGTATCCCTTTTTCAGGGTTTTACATCGCTAAATTATGAACAAAATTAAGGGGGTAGATCATGAAGAGAGTATGTCTGGCGTTGGTCATATCCATCGGCGCTCTAACAAATGTTCTTTATGCTCAGGACATTACACCTCCAATAAATACGATCACGCATGTCCTGGGTGTCGATGGTAGAGTGATGTTCTATGTCCTGAGGGATAGCGAGCTTGTATCTTTCTGGTATCATGAACATGCAGCGGGTCTGGATGAGTTTGAGGCGCTTGAGATAGTCAATGAGAGATTCAAAGAGCATGGGCCTGATATGCCCGAATTCAACAAGGACGATATCGAGATGATCGTTCCTATAAATAGCCAGCACAGAGGCTATCAGATTTACATCAAGGACAGCTCCGGGCATAGGTATCGCATAACCGTTGAACGGATCGACGCGGGCACACCAGTAGGCTCAGACCGCTCTCACAAAATGAACCAGTAGCAGACGGCCTGAACCAGAAGACAAAATTTTGTGCACTACCCTACTCCGTGCCCTCTGTGTCTCTGTGTGAAAATCTAAAAGCCTCACCACATCAGCATCCAGTTAAAACCTCACACGGAGGCACAGGGAGCACAGGGATGGGTCTCCTCCGTGCCCCTTATCCGTTGACAAACCGCCTTCATTTGGCTATCCTATATGACTGACCAGTCAGTCAGCAAAGAAAAGGAGGAACCTAACGATGAAGAAAACGGTAGCACTTCTGACACTTACAGTCCTTGTTGCCGGTTGTTCCAGCGGCAAACAGGAAGGGTCAGAAAGGAATGTCACCAGGGCCAGACTGCTCGTTAAGACCATAAAAGTTGAGCGGCAGTATATCGCCGAGAAATTGACCTATTACGGAACAGTTACAGGCGTGAAAGAGGCTCAGATTTACCCCGATATGCCAGGCAAACTGATCGAATATAGGGTCAAAGAAGGGCAATATGTTAACAAAGATCAGGTAATCGCTCTTCTGGACAGGTCTCTGCCGGGCATGACCTACGAGCCGCTCGTCGTGAAATCGCCAATAAGCGGTGTTGTCGCATTTACTTATGCTCGACCGGGGCAGATGTGTGCCCCTCAAATGCCCATCGCCCTTGTGGTGGATAACAGGAAGTTGGAGGTTCAGGCGGATGTTCCGCCGGATGAGCTGTCGAAACTGCATGTCAATCAGAAAGCTGTAATACACATCGGGCAGCAGGATTCGGTCGTGAGCCGTATCAAATCGGTCTCAGCCGCCGTTGACCCCATGCGCAAAGTCGGCCAGATCAAAGTGGCTGCTACAAGTCCAAAACTCGTGCCAGGCATGATGGTGAAAGTGGATGTCATAACAGCCGAATCCCAAAACGCGGTCGTAGTTCCGACATCGGCCGTCATCACGCTTGAAGGCAAGCGATTCGTCTTCGTCGTAGAGAACGGAATTGCCAGAATGCGGGAGGTTACAATTGGGATAGAGAGTGGCAACATGTATGAGATAAAATCGGGCCTCAAGGCCGGCGAAATCGTTGTTGTTGAGGGAGCCGAAGGCCTTTCTGACGGCCAACCTGTGGAGGTGGCGAAATGGTAAAGTTTTCTGTGCGCCATCCCGTTTCGATCACGATGTTGATCGGCGTGCTGGTGGTGCTCGGATTTGTCTCCCTGTCCAAAATGGGGCTTGACCTGATGCCAGATGTCTCCTTCCCATCTGTCACAGTGGTTACAAAATACGAGGGCGCAGCTCCGGAAGAGGTAGAAAACATGGTGACAAAGCCGATCGAGGAGGCGGTATCCCGAATTAACGGCGTCAAAAGGGTGTATTCCGTGTCCTACGAAGGCGTCTCGGTTGTCACTGTTGAGTTCGAGTGGGGGAAGGACCTCGATTTTGCCGCACAGGATGTGCGTGACAGGCTAGGCTACATCGAGAAGTATTTGCCTCGCGATGCTGACAAACCGTTGGTGCTCAAATTTGAGATGTCGATGATGCCCGTGCTTGAGGTGGCTGCCTCTTCGGATAAACGCTCACCCGAAGAGGTGAAAAAGATACTGGACAAAAGGGTCAAACCTTTCCTCGAGAAGATAGACGGAGTTGCTCAGGTTCAGCTTTTCGGAGGGCGCGACCGCGAGGTCTGGGTTGAAATCGACCCTCAAAAGCTGATCTACTATGGACTTTCGTTGGATGACATCTCACGCGCACTCATGATGTCCAATATCAACATGCCCGCCGGCCGCCTCGAACACGGCGAGAAGGAATACACTATCAGGCTAATCGGTCAGTTCAAAGACATAAAGGAATTAGACAACGCCATTGTGGGATTCACAAAATACGGCGTCCCGATCAAGCTAAAGGACATCGGTAAAGCCATCTACACCTACTCTGAGAGGCGCGGTTTTTCCACACTCGACCATCATGAGATCGTTGCGATTGAGGTAATGAAGCAGTCGGGAATGAACACAGTCAAGGTGACAGAAAAGGTCAAAAAACAGCTCAATTCGCTCCAGAAATCGCTCCCGCCTGACCTCAAATTCACCATAACGACCGACCAATCGAAGATCATACGCCGCGTGACATCGAGAACTACGAACAACGCTTACATGGGCGCACTGCTTGCCGCACTCATGATTTTGCTTTTTCTCAGGAACTTGAGGCCGACGCTGGTCATCGCCATTGCAATCCCGCTATCCGTGATAATTGCATTCATAGTCCTCTACTTCGCCGGCTACACCCTTAACATGATGGTGCTCGGAGGCATGGCGCTCGGAGTTGGCATGCTCGTGGACAATGCAGTGGTGGTGCTTGAGAACATCACGCGCCACCTCGAAGAAGAAGGCGAAGACCGCAAAACCGCATCCATCAACGCAACAAATGAGGTCGGACTTGCAATATCTTCATCGACATTCACCAACATCGTGGTATTCCTGCCGCTCATCTATGTGGGCGGCATGGTGGGAAAATTGACGACGCCGATGGCCGTCACGGTCGCCGTGACGCTACTTGCTTCGCTTTTTGTGGCGATCACCATAATCCCGATGCTGGCATCCGTTTTCCTCAAGGAGCGCAAGGAGGAGGAATACAGAAAAGCCTTTGGTGAGACATGGTTTTTGCCAATTCGAGAGGCTTATGCGCGGGTTCTGAAAAAGGTCATAGCGCACAAGTGGAAGGTGTTTATCGGAGCCGCACTCCTGTTCGTCCTGTCACTGGTGCTTGTTCCGCTTATCGGATTGAGGTTCATGCCGGACATCGATCAGGGCTTTGGCATGATGAAGGTCACACTTCCAACCGGCACGAGACTCAAAGAGACGGCAAACTATGCATGGCAGATCGAGGACATCCTGATGAAACAGCCCGAAGTCCAACATGCTGGCGCAACGGTCGGCGAAGGCCCTGAAGAATTCGCAGCGTTCATGGGGACTTCTGGGACGAACGAGGCCATGATATATGCCGTGTTCAAGGAGAGCAAGGAGCGAAAACGCAAGTCGTATCAGGTCATCAAAGATGTCATGGCTGAGCTTCCGCAGTTCAAAGGTGCCAATGTCGAGCGAGTGGACTTCTTCTCGATGGCCTACACCGGCGGCAAGAGCCCGATCGATGTTAAGATCTACGGCAACGATCTCAATACGCTGAAAGGACTTGCAAGAGTTATAAGCGATAAAGTCGCAAAGGTTAAAGGCGCTTACAACATCCACCTCTCACTTGAGGAGACCAAACCGCAAATTCAAATTCACATAGACAGGGATCTTGCTGCTCACTACGGACTTATACCTGCGATGATAGAGTCTCAAGTTCAGGCAGCGGTTAAAGGCCAGTTCGCCACATGGATCAAGCACAAGGGCGAGGACATCGACATCATCGTCAGGTTCCCGAAATCTGATGTCGATGACATCAATGAGATCAAAAGGCTACCCATCAAAACCCCGATGGGGACATTCATAACGCTAAATCAGGTCGCAAGGGTAGAATTTGCGAAGGGGCCGGTCAAGATTGAGAGGGAAAAACAGTCCCGCATGATCGAAATTCTGGGCGATGTGAAGGGCAGGAGCATCGGTCAGGTCATGCGCGATGTGGAGAAAGAGCTATCTCAGATGATGTTGCCGACGGGATACACCATCGAGTATGGCGGCGAATTTGAGCAGATCAAGGACATGCTCAAATCGATGGGATTTGCACTTCTGGCCGCTATCGTGCTGGTTTACATGGTGATGGCGGCACTGTTCGAGTCCTTTCGCGACCCGTTGATCGTCATGTTCACAGTCCCGTTCGCGCTTATAGGTGTCATCCTGATGCTGTTCCTGACCAGAGTGCCGATCTCTGTGCCGTCGCTCGTCGGCGTGCTGATACTTTCAGGCATCGTCGTCAACAATGCGATCGTGATGATCGATTACATAAAAACCCTGCGCGATCGCGGGGTCGATGCGTTTGACGCAGTCATTCGAGGTGCGAGCCGCAGGCTCCGTCCGATACTGATCACAGCGATAACCACGATCTTCGGAATGCTCCCGATGGCGATCTCACACAGCGAAGGGGCCGAGATGAGGGCACCTATGGCCATAGCGGTTATCGGTGGCCTGTTCTTCTCAACGCTGTTGACCCTGTTCGTGATACCGGCCGTTTACTCCATCTTTGAGGGCATAAAACCCCCTGAGAAGTAAGAAATGCCGCGCAATCGGGCTTTTTCGGGCCGCCCGAAGGGCGGCCCTTATCTTTTGCCTTAAAATTTTACCACAATGAGACCAATACGCCTAAAATTCTCTGGACTTCACAGTTACATCCGACCCGCAGATGTCGATTTTGAACGGGCCATAAAAAACGGCATATTCGGCATACTCGGAAAGACGGGACACGGCAAATCAACCATATTGGACGCAATCACTTTCGCACTCTACGGCCGAATAGAGAGGCTGGGAAACAACATCCACGATGCCGTCAACCCGAAGGTCGGCAAAATCGATGTCGAGTTCATTTTCGAGGTCGGCTCAGAACGGTATCGCATAAGACGCACCTACGATGGGAAAAATGCGCGCGTCACGGCATATAGATTGACGGGCGGGCGATGGATTCCCGAGGTGGAAAAGCAGAAGGAAGTTAGGGAATTTGTCATTCGCAGGCTTGGGGGCCTGTCGTTCAACGATTTTACGAGGGTCGTCATCCTGCCACAGGGCAAATTCGCCAGTTTTCTGGAGCTTCAGGGTAGCAAGCGGGCGGAGATGCTCGAACGCATCTTCAACCTCGAGCTTTACGGCCAGCCGCTCTGGGAAACCGTGAGGGACGCAAGAATTGAGCTCGCCACCAGAATAGAATCCATCAAGAGGTTACTTGAGTCGAAGTCCGATATGACCCCGACAGCGCTCCGATCCCTCCAGGACCAATATGCTGCTCTTCAAAGGCTTATCGGGATACTTGAGCACGGACTGAACGAGCTTGAGAAGAAAAGAGAGAAGTTCGCACGCATAACGCAGCTTCAAGAACGCCTCCGTCAGGCTACGGAACGGTTGAAAGCACATCTTGTCGGAAAGGATGAGATCGACCGTCTGAGGGAAGAGCTTAAGACCGCGAACGAGATCGCACACCTTGAAAATGTGTTTGCAAGGTTCAAATCGCTTTCTGAGGAGCTGCCGAAGCTGGAGCGGGAGCTGAGCGAACTTGAAAGGAAGCACAAAGCCAAACTCGACGAGCAGGATAAGGCAAGGTCACAATTCACCCAATTTGATGCCCAATTTCGCAGGGAAATCGAGGAAATTTCGAGGCTCAAGGAAAAGGCCAGCAGTGCGAGTTCAATGATGAAGGAGTTAAATGGTGACAGGCGCAAATTTCGAGAGTTGAGCGCCAGAATTCGGAAGCTGCAAGGGGAAATCAAGCGTATCGAATTGAAACAAAAGGAGATGGATGCCAGCATATCCCCTGTCGAGAAAGAGCTTCAAACACTCGACCAACGCATCAGGGATGACCAGCAGCGCATCGATGAGTTCAGGAAATCCGTTGCCGAAGGCGTTGAGAGGGAAGTAGAAATGGATTACCGCAGGCTTGAGGAAAGTCGAGCCGAATTCAGAAAACTGCGGCAGAAGCTGGAAAAAGCCATGAAATCCCTTGCCGAGCAATGGACTGAATTCTTCGGTGATGCGCCGCCAGACGACCCATCCGAAATCGAAAGGGAGATTGAGGCACGCAGGCAGCAATTTGAGCGCAAAGTTGAGGAGTTGGAAAATCGCCAGAAAGAGCTTGAGCTTCAGGATCAGGCGGTTGTTCTGGCTCAATCTCTTGAGGAAGGCAAACCATGTCCGGTCTGCGGTGCTATCCACCATCCGTCGCCCGCCGTAAGGGTGGACTCAATCGAGCTCAAATCCGTCAAAAAAGAGCTTAAACAGCTCAAAAAGCGCCTCAAAGAGTTCGACAGGTTCATGATGGAAGCGCTCAAGAAGATAACCGATGCCAAAAGCATGATTAGCAGGCTGGATGAGTTGAAAGAGAAAGGCAAAGAACTGCGTCATCGAATAGCGCTTTCGCTGAAGATTGAGCCCGATGACCCGAAACTGGATTCCCGGACGAAGGAGTTTCTCAAAACGGCAGACGAAGTCAACCGATTGGCGAAGGAAGTCGCTGCCGCGCACAGGGAAAGGGCGAAGCTCCAGAAGCGCCTCGATGGAATGAAGGCAAAGAACGAACAACTCACGCGTCAACTCAGCCAGCTCAGAGAGCAGAAGGCCGGGCTCGAAGCCAGAAAAACGATGTTGCACAAGAAAATTCGCGAAACTGAGCAAAAAATTCATGAGCTCATCGGGGACAATGATCCGAACGAACTTGTGAAAGCCCTCGATGAGAGACGGGCCGGGCTTGAGAAGAAAAGCCATAGGTTGAAGGAGCGCCTTGATGCCATCAGCAATGAAGTCGAGCGCTTGAACAGCAAAATTGAGAGGCTTAAGGCCACCATGGACGCCAGAAAGGCTGATCTGGAAAAGGTTACAGAGACGCTTTCCGCTGAAGCCAGCGCCAGAGGTGTGTCCATTGAAACGCTTGAGAGCCAGATACGGTCGGCTGAAGAGCGAAAGGCGATGGAGGAAACCATCAGGTCGTGGGATGAAACCCGTTCCCGCCTCGAAAGTGAGGTTGAACGCCTGAATGCAGAACTCAATGAATTCGACATAGATCCAACATACGCATCCAGAATGTTTGAGAAGGTGAAAAAGGCTATCCAGAAGTTAAAAAACAACCTATCCAACCACAGACACAGGCTTGGAGAACTTTCAAACAAAATCGCCCACATAAAGAAAGAGCTTGATGAGGTCAAAAGGCTCAAGAGGGAGCTCAAAGAGGTTGAGCCTCAGGCTGATATGCTCGAACGACTTGAGAAGACACTGCACGGCAAAGCACTGGTTAAGTTTGCATCGAGGTTCCTGCTATCCGAGATAATCGTCGAGGCAAACAGGCTGTTGGACAGGCTTGTGATGGGCAGGTTGAGCCTCAGCACACCTGATGAAAACCTGAATTTTGTGATAATCGACCACATATCTGGCAGCTCAAGGCCTGCAAGGACCCTGTCTGGTGGTGAGAAATTCATGGTCTCTTTTGCGCTCGCTCTCGCACTTTCAAATTACATCCAGAGGGCGAGGTCGAGGCCGATCGACTTTTTCTTTATCGATGAAGGATTTGGCACACTGGATAGGGAAAGCCAGTTCGCCGTGGGCCAGGTGCTCGAGGAGATGATGCGAGAAGGCAGGGTCGTCGGACTCATCACCCATGTTGAAACTTACAGGGAGCTTCTGCCTGCCTATTTTCAGGTCATCAAAGATGAGGAACACGGCAGCCGCATCAGGTATGTCGGACCATGAAAAAAGTGATGCTTCTCGTGTGATTGCGGCTCCCATTCGTCTCTTTTAAACTTTAGCCCATGAAAATAGCCATTACTCCGCTCTACGGAATAGGTGACACATTGCTTTTCACGCCGGCCGTGCGGGCGCTGAAGGAAGAACATCCCGATTACAACATAACAGCTTTCACTTTTTTCAAGACAACCCGTGACATCCTGGAAAACAACCCTTACATCGACGAAATCGTTTACTACCCCATGCTCACGGCCGGAAAGCTGAAAACCCTTGCGTTCATGCGCAGATACATGCTACGCTTCGATGTGGTAATAAACTTCTATCCGTCCAATAGGCGCGACTACAACCTTTTTGCCGTCATGATGTTGCCTCGAAAAATCATCGGACACGATTACATCAACAGTCGGTTTACAGATTTCAATTTCATGAAGAGCTGGAGAATCAAGGAGGACTACTCCCTGCATGTCGTCGAGGAAAACCTTAACCTCCTGCGCTTCTTTGGCATTGACAACCCTCCGATCTATCCGCTTCAGCTTTTCCTGACCGACGACGAAATCGATGAAGCGGCCGGGTTTGTGAGAAAGTTCGGCGGCAGGCTGAAAGTCGGTATCCATCCCGGCACGAGCTCATTCAAAAACCATGAGAAGAGGCGCTGGCCACTCGAAAAGTTCGTCGAATTTGGCAAAATCCTCGCCGAGAGGCACAAGGATGCGGTGCTGTTTATCTTCGGGGGGCCTGAGGAAGCGCCGCTGAAGGAGTTTATTGCCAATGGGTTGGCCGACACCATCGAGGTGGTGCCCGTCAACACGCGCGGAATTAGGCAATCAGCTGCGATTATGAGTTTCATGGACATCTTCGTGAGCAACGACTCAGGCCTAATGCACATAGCAGCAGCTCTGAAACTGCCCACCGTCGCAATATTTGGCCCGACAAATCCGACATGGGTAAGGCCATGGGGCACAAAGCATAGGGTCGTGAGGCTCGGGTTGCCGTGCAGTCCGTGTTTTTACTACTCTCCGAAGCCGCTCACATGCCCGGCAGGGCTCGACTTCAAATGCCTCAGAGAGTTAGACGCACAGATGGTTTACGATGCATTTCAGGAGCTCCTCGATGAGGTGGGGAAAACCTGACAGCCCATCGACTTCGGGCATAATGATGAGCTATGCCGCCGCCTTTTGACTTCACAGCGGATGGGGCGACACAACCGCACTGTTTCCAGCATGTTATGTCCTAAATCCCAGACCTGATGGCTTAGCTGCGTGGTGTGAACCGTCAGGTGACCCACAATTGCGTTCATCTATGTGCTGATGCAAGATAGGGATACGAAAAAGGGGCGGCCGAAGGCCGCCCCGAAGTTTCAAAACCTAACAGCCTGACGACTCACCTGAGCAGCACGATTCGTCTGGTAGCAGCGAAGCCGTTGGATGTCACCATGCGCACGAAGTAGATACCGCCTTTGACCGCGTTGCCTGAGTTGTCCCTGCCATCCCATCTGATTGTGTGCGTTCCAGCGTTCATCACACCGTTATGGAGCGTCCTGACGAGCCTTCCTGTCGCATCAAGAACGACCAGTCTGACATTTGCATCGTTCTTGAGGCCGAAGGCTATCGCGACATTGTCCCTGAACGGGTTGGGTCTGGCAGGAGCGAGGTATGTTACGGCAGGAACGGCACTTCCACCTGACTGCTGGCCTTTGGTCGATTGCACGACGACGGTTCTCTGAGCGGTGTTGTTGGAGATGTTAGGATCGCCGTCCTTCTGGATTATCGTCATAAGCGTGTAGGTGCCGGGATACATCGGAATCCATCTCGAAGGCGTATAAACAGTGCGGGTTTCGCCAGCTGTGAGGTCAGTAACATCTACTGCCTGAGTATAGATCACGATGCCGTTTGGATCGATAACCTTGTTGATGATCCTGAACGAAGCCGTGGGACCAAATGTGTTGTTCCTGATTGTGGCACCGAATGTCACGGCGTTTCCGACGAAGAGCGAATCAGCGTTTTCAACAGCGATGTCGAGCGCCATCACATCGCCTGGCACCTCGGTCGAGATCCATGTTCTCATGAAGTCGTCGATATACCAGCCAGCGGCTGTGCCCTGATCGTCCGACACGAAGTGGAATGCTATCAGCAGAGGCACAGGCTGATCGCCAGCAAATGCGCTGAGGTCAACGACTACCGACACCCAGCCGCCGCTTGAGCCCACAAATGCGCCCTCTCCGCCGAACAGCGGCGAAGTGCCCGGATAACCGCCAACTATGTCAAGCGGATGCCATGTGTTGCCGTCATCTGTCGAGTATTCGAGACGGCCGGCATCGTTATCCGAGAAGTCATACCATGTTCTGAATGCGAAGAATGCGTTTTCCTGTGTAACAACCACGAGAGGCGAGACGAGCCTTGCGTCGGCATCGTTCGGGTAGTCTCCGCCGAGCACGGTGCCCCATGCGAATGTGCCGCTGTATGCGCTGCCAGGGCCGTAAGTAGGTTCGCCGAACTCCCAGACTCCTGCCATGCCCTGAGGCGTGAAGATGGCAACTGTATCTTCAGCTATGTTCTCAGGCACATAGAACATCGTCTTCATCACATCATCGGTCGTATCGATGTCGTCAGATAGACCGACAACGAATTTCAGGCAATACCTGCCGGGATCGCCCACTGTGTAGGTCGGGAATGCAAGCGTCCCAGTCGCACCGGCATCAAGAGATATGGTGTTCGTCATGTTGAGAACCACGGAATCGAGGTCAAGGTATTTTATCACGAGCATTATCGGAATGTCGGTTGCTATGTTGCCCTCATTCGTGACTTCAACTGTGGGCACAAAGTTGTCGCCAGAGCTGTAGAACATCTGGTCGGGTGAGATTATGCTGGCAATGTGTGCGTCGTGGTAATAGACAAACACCTGCTTGGACATCGTGTTGTCCGCCGTGTTCGTGTCACCGTCAACAGGTGCTTCAAACTCAAACCTGAGATAACCAACGGTGTTTAACTGATAGTCTGAGAATGTGGCATAGGCGGTGTCGCCGGCTGCGATGTTGAGGTTTATCGTCTCAGTGTAGATCGCAGTGTCTTTTGCGGTCACCTGATAGACAGTCATTGTTACATCCACACTTTCGTCGTAGCCGCCGTAGTTCACGAGCATGGCAGAAGGTGTGATGGTCGAGCCAAGCTCATAGAGCGTGTCTTCAGGCTCAACGATTTCCGCAACAGTCACATCGTGATACCTGACCTCTTCGATGTCGTTCTCATCTCTCGGCTCAAGCTTGTAGTTGCCATAGCTGTAATAGAGCGGCCCGGTGATGTTGTAGCGGGTGCCCATCTGCGGTGTGAAGTGATACATCAGGTCGTCCACGCGGAGGTCTCCGCTGCCGTCGTTGACCATCCACTCGCCATAACCGAGGTTATCATCAACACATTCAGCATTTTCGACGCGGAGCAATACGCTTTCATACTGCTCGTCAGAGGCATCGCCTGTCGATACGATGAGCGGGTCAGGCAGAGGCACGTTTGTCTCAAGTGTGATGATCTCTGGATATTTGAGCTCAGTCAGGTTGTAGTATTCTGCTACCTGAGCGATAACAAGCAGGCTGTCACCTCTCGCAACAGAAGGAGTTGAGCCTGTGTAAACATAAATGCCAGTCCACGGGCCAGCCGGTTTCTCCTGCATGAAGAAACCGCGCCTTGTCACAGCTGTGACGACACCGATGGTCGCAACGGTGTCGTGCTCGTAAGGCGAGGATGCGGCCTGACCCTGAATGTCGTAAATCGAGGTTATCGGCATAACTCTCTGGCTGTTATCCGCATCGTCGAAGATGAACAGGTATTGACCGGCGTTCTGAGCGTTGTAGCTGTAGTTCTGGCCTGCATTCCCAATGCCGCCATCGCCATAAGCGGCAAGCCACGAATGCATGACCGTGTATTTGTATTCAACCGAGCCGGCAGCGAGGTCGATAAGCCCATACCACTTTGTGCCGACGCGGAATGTGTTGTCGATGGTAGGATCCCAGCCGTTGAACGAACCGGTCACATTGATGACCCACTCGTTGTAACCCTGATCCGAAGGATCAACAACACATGTCTGAGCATAGACAGTGTCCACAGTACCATCGACCATTATTCCTGTGCCGGACTCGAGGAATGAGTTGAAATCATTTTCGGAACCGACCCACCACCAGTAGTAACCTGTATCGGGATAAAGCATCACATAACCTGTGAATATGTCGTCGTCTGCGGATGTGTCAGGCCAGACGCCATCGTTGCGGAGCTCCACCATCGGGCCTGACCACATCGGGTCAAAATGCCCTGTGGAATCCCATGAACCGTTCACCCAGAACGAACGATAATGTGAATCGCCGCCGACCTGAGCGGAAAGTATAACGGTCACAGGATTTACAGGCTGATAATTGAGCTGGCCGGGCGTCGGATTGGCAAGCTCGAAGTCCACTGAAGTCTCATTGTCATAGCCGTCAAATGTCGTCCTGTCGCCGTCCGGAAGAACCGAGTAGCTCTGGGAGCCCGGATCCTCGTCCCATCCCATCTGATCCACGCGCTCACCGTCGGCATTGAACAGGTAGATGTTATCTCTCGAGGCATCCATGTGGAAGTAACGCGGGAAATCGTTTTCATAGACGGTGAAAACCTGTCCGGGCTCAAGCACAGTGCCATCAGGAACATAGTAGTCGTCATCGACGACCACAATCCAGTTGGATATGTCAACCGGTGAACTTCCTGCGTTGTAAAGCTCAAAGAACTGGGCTTTGTAGTTGCCCGGTCCGATCTCGTTCAGATACACAGTGGTATTGCCAAGCGCCGTGTTGGGCGCATCGTTCTCGGCCCCCATCGTCGGAGTGGGATCCATGTTGAAATCGACGGCGTTATCTCCGGTGTTTCTGACTCTTGCGGCGCTCCACTGATAGATCGGAGCCGGTGCCGGGCCCATTGTGCCGTAGCCCACCATGTCTTGAATCTGACCGTCAGAGTTGTAAAGTGTGATGACAGCGCCTTCGTTTGGCAGCGACAGGTCTCCGTTGAGATTGTCGTTGTCCGAGAACACGAGGTATCCGTTGGCCGGGATTGTAACTCCAGATGGCACCATGACAGTGTCTTCAAAAGTGGGACCTGTAATTGTGAAGAAGTAGTTGCTCATGTCGATGTCGGAATTGTTTGGATTGTAAACCTCGATGGCTTCAGCAGATGTCGGCGTCACGATGAACTCGTTGACCAGAAGCGGAACCTGCTCAACACGCTCAAATATCACGGAATTGGTCGAATCGTCAAACGCAATGTAGTATGTTCCAGGCTCAGTAACGGGATATTTGTAGTTCGGATAAGAGCCGCCGATTCCGCCATCGCCGTAAGCGGCTACCCATGAGTGCATCACGGCGAACTTGAACTCAAATGTGTCACCAACCGCGGTAGTATCGAGGTTGAAGTAGCCGCCCCATACCCATCCATCCCTTGTCAGGTTATCATCGGCGTTGTTCCATCCGTTTTGCTCGCCCGCAAGCACGATAACCCAGTCGTTAAACCCGTTGTCCGATGGATCCACGACGACAGGGTCGAGGACAATGGTGTCGGATGTGTAGCCCTCAATTGAGAACGGAGTTCCGTCCTCAAGCCATGCGCTCCCAGACGGCGACCAGAACGGCTCCGAACCGATCCACCAGTGATAAGAATTTGTCAGGTTGGGATTAAGGTATGTAACGCCTGAAAAGATGTGGTCACCAGCGGTTTCATCGGGCCATACGCCGTCGTCCCTGAGCTCAACCCAGTCACCTCTCCACCACGGATCATAGTTGCCCTCGTCGTTCCATGAACCGTCCACCCAGAACGGGCGATAGGACGACTCACCACCAATCTGAGCCCTGAGTATCACCGGAATCCTGTTGTCAGGGCCGACAAACTCGGCCTCGTCGATCCACAAAATTGCGGAATCGGAAAAGCCCGTCTCATCGTAAAACCTCAGGCGAGGCAGAGCGGCTATCGCATTGGCGGGAGCTGTCGTCTCGTAAACGAGTTGTTGCCATCCATCTTGATTGGAAGAATAAACATTGGAATAGTCATATTGAACGCCTCCGCTGCTGTCATACCAGAGAACGGCCAATCTAACCTTGGCATAAGATGTGTCGTAAGCCCATACCGAAAATGTGTAGTTCGCGCCCGGAATGACGGCAATCGTATCGTGATCGAGGTCCTGATTGGATGTGCTTCTGAGGATCACCTGAACGGCGTTACCGTTGACTGCAGGAGAGGTGGTCGGAGAGATGTCGAAACCGCTTGTCCTCTGTGTCCAACCGAAAGGATGACCGCTGTCCCATACATCGAAGTCTCCACCATACAGAATGTTGTTGGTCTGTGCCCATGAGAAGGCACTCCACGCAAGCACCATGAACAGTGCTTTGCTAACAGTTTTCATGAAAAAACCTCCTGTTTGGTTTCAGCGTCGAGCATCATTTTTACGACAGATTAAAACTGAATGCAAAGCGGCACAACCAACACCCATCAAGATACTAAGTATAATGCTTTACGATTTGGGATGATTTGTCCCCAAAATGGCTGTAAAAAGAAGGAAAGGGGAGCGCAAACTCCCCTTTCCCATTCAGTTGTCAAGTGCCTCGAATACACTGTTGACCTTCTCTGCAATGTCGAGGTCAAACAGGTAAAGGGTTGGCAAAATCCAGTTCATCCAGTAGCGGTTTTTGCCGTCTTTGTTCTTGCCGAAGTAAACCAGCGTGAACCTGCCGACCCCTGTCAGCTCTTTATGGACCTTCGAGGCTGTCCTGAGCGCCTCACGGGCGGACGGCGGAAGGTCATGGAAAAGGACAGGCTTGCCTTCCGTGCCACGATGCTTGACGAATTCCGTGGTGAGGCCTGAGCTCAGTATGGATTCAACAAGTTTGTTAAGCTTTTTCTTTTTGAAATAAGTTATAAGGAGCTCGCCTGCATGAACTTTGAGCAGAGGAAACTCCGTGCCTTTCTCATCCCTGATCCATGCCTCTATAACTGGACGGGTCTCCTCCATGAATACGCTAGCCTTGAGCTCAACTCCTTTTGGCAGAGTCTTAACCAGCTCCTCAATCTCGTAGGATACACCTTCTTCCGTGTATTTATCGCCGACCTTCCTGCCGAGCGCAGTCTCTGACACGAAATAACTGAACTTCCCGTTTTTGAGCCCTGTCAGGAGGTCAAATCCCCACGCTTTCAAGCTCTTCAGCTTGAATGTCCGCTCGCGCGGTATCTCACCCCATTTCTCGCGCACATAAGTGCCAAGAACTATCTGATGCTTAAGGTCAAAGACTTTGCTTGCCATCTGCTTTATCCTCCTTTTTCAAGTTTTAGTGTGGCTTTCGCCATGTTTGAAAGCGAGATAAGTTTCAAAATGTAGATGTAAATTAGCACGATGGATGCACCTACAAACCCGGAGGTTATATAAAGGTTGCATTCGCATCCAATGGATAGCAAAGAGATCGTGCCAAACAGGAGGTAAATGCCAATGAATGTGTAAAAAGAACGGCCAAGCTCCGCGGCCGCCAGTTTCAGGACCGCGGCAAGGTTCAAAGTGCTGATATTTGCAACAACATGTTCGTTCAGTCGCGCCCTGTCATGCAGTTTGCGTTTGAGTTTCAGCTGAAGTTCGCCATCGTTCAGGATAATTCGGGAAATCCTGTTCAGGAGCATGTAACCCTCAACTATCGGGTAAGCATACACTCCGAACACAACCAGCCCGAAGATCAACCCCAGCAAAACCATCCTGTTACCTCCATCGATAGTTGAGTTAAATTCATTAAATTGCAGTCTAATAAGTAATTTTTTAAGACACACATGTCAAGTGAAACTGAAAGTCCGTCGTGAGGAATCAGCAACTTGAAACCCAAATATCGCTTCTTTATCCTAACATCACGATGCCAGCCAACTTAACGCCTGAATACTTCGAAGCCGAAAAGAAATACCGAGCGGCCAGAACGATCGAGGAGAAGATAGCCGCTTTAAGGGAAATGCTGGCCGTCATGCCCAAACATAAGGGCACTGACAAGCTTCAAGCCGACATAAGGGCGAAGATCTCGAAGCTCCAGAAACTGTTGAAAGAGGAGAAGAAGGCCGGCGGGAAGCGTAGGTTCCTCTACCCTCAAAGGGAAGGTGCGGGGCAGGTATCTCTTGTGGGGCCGCCCAATTCAGGCAAATCGAGCGTCCTCGCAGCGCTCACGCAAGCCCATCCTATTGTTGCGGATTATCCGTTTTCAACTCATACCTATGTGCCGGGGATGATGCAGTTCGAGGACATTCAGATTCAGATCATAGACTTGCCGCCTTTCTTCAGCGGGCACATCTACTTCTGGCAGGTGGACATCGTCAGGAATTGTGACCTCGTGCTGCTGGTTGGTGATCTATCAACGGATTCTGTTGTGGAGGACATTCAGGCGGTCATCGAAGAGCTTAATGAGAGGAAGATCACGCTCATCGGTACCGGGAAGCGGATCGACGACATCTTTGGCCCCGTCGCCAAGCGAACCATCCTGATTGCCAACAAGTTTGATGCTGAAGGCGCAGATGAGAGGCTCAAGATTCTGCGCGAGTTCTTCGGCGAATTCCCTATAATCCCAACTTCGACCGTCACCATGCAGGGGTTGGAACAACTGCCATCCATCATTTTCAAGGAGTTGGAAATCATAAGGGTCTATACGAAGGAACCAGGGCATCCGCCTGATATGACTGATCCTCTGATCCTGCCGATAGGCGCAACAGTGCTCGATGCCGCTGAAAAGATACACAAGGATTTTGCCCGCAAATTGAAGTATGCAAGGCTATGGGGCTCAAGCAAATTCGATGGACAGCGCGTCGAACGGCATTACATTCTTCAGGACAAGGACATAGTCGAGTTCCACATCTGATAGAGATCCATCGAAATACGCAAAATGCATGGCTGAGAGGCGATTAGAACCCGATCAAATTTAAAAAGAGCCCCGAAATTGGGGCTCTCCGTTTATCCAGATTGCCTTCCTGACAAATTAGCTAACCTTTGTCCCCGGTGGCACATCCTGATTAGGATGCAACAGCGCTATCTTGCCGTCCTCTGTCACAGCGGCCAGCATCATTCCCTGAGATGTGACGCCTCTCATCTTCCTCGGCTTGAGGTTTGCGATAACGGGGATGTATTTTCCGACAACTTCCTCAGGCGAATACTGATGTGCGATGCCAGCGACGAGCGTCCTCTGCTCCGTGCCAAGGTCAATCTTGAGTTTAAGGAGCTTATCGGTGCCTTCAATCTTCTCTGCCTCAAGGATTTTTGCGATCCTGATGTCCATCTTTGAAAATTCTTCGTAAGTTATGATCTGAACTTCTTTTTCCTCTGCCATACCCTTTTCCTCCTTCTTCTCTTCTTTTTCGGGCGCTTTCTTTCCCGCCCTTTCCATCAATTTTCTAACTTCAAGCTCGATCACATCATCATCAAGCTTTTTGTAAAGTATCTCAACTTTGCCGAGCTCCCTCCCTTTCTCAGGGTCAGGCCTCATGGCTTCCTCCCAGCTAAGTTTTCCGCTGAGATTTAGCATCTTCCTGACCTTTTCTGCCGAGAACGGAAGATATGGCTCCATGAAGGTGGAAAGCGATCGCACTATCGACTCGCAGACATAAAGCGTGCGTTTGGTTTCCTCGATGTCCGTCTTTCTGGTTGACCATGGTGCCTTGCGATCGAAATACCTGTTTCCAAGCGAGGAGATCTCCATCAATTTCCACAGCGCCTTTCGGAACTCGAACTGCTCGATGTAGTTGGACATCTCATTCGCAAGCTCTTTGACCTTCTCAAGCGTCTCGGTATCGTAATCGCCGAGATTTTGAGGGTCAGGGACACGGCCATCAAGGTATTTCTTTATAAACGCAAGGGTGCGGTTGATAAAATTGCCGAGGTTATCCGCAAGCTCACTGTTGATCCTCGTCTGAAAGTCATAGTAATTGAAATCCGCATCGCTTGTCTCAGGCAGAATTGCAGCCACGCCGTATCTGAGATAGTCGGCCGGGAATGTATCAAGGAATTCGTTGACCCAAATCGCCCATCCGCGTGAGGTCGAGAGTTTATCGCCCATGAGATTCATGAACTCGTTGGCCGGAATATCCGATGGTAGGATGTAATCGCCGTGTGCCATTAGCATAGCAGGCCATATAAGTGCGTGGAACACAATGTTATCCTTCCCTATGAAATGGACAAGCTGGACATCGGGATTCATCCACCACTCTTTCCATTCGTCGGGTTTGCCCCTGTTGATCGCCCATTCCATGGTTGACGATATGTAACCGATGGGTGCGTCGAACCAGACATAAAGCACCTTCCCTTCAGCCTCAGGCAGAGGTACTTTAACGCCCCACTCGAGGTCACGCGTTATTGCTCTGTCCCGCAGGCCATCCCTGATCCACGACAGGGCTGTGCGCCTGACATTCTCTTTCCAGTGGGTCTTGGATTCCAGCCACTCTCTCAACGGCTCCGAGAACTCGGAGAGCTTGAAATAGTAATGGTAGGTCTCTTTGATTATCGGAGTGCTTCCACAGATGGCGCATCTCGGATTTATGAGCTCAGTAGGCTCGAGCCATCTGCCGCATTTCTCACATTGATCCCCGCGCGCATTCTCATAACCGCAGTATGGACATGTGCCTACAACATACCTATCAGGCAGAAACCTCTTGCAATGCGGACAGTAAAGCTGCTCAAGCTCTTTCTTGTAGATGTAGCCCTTTTCATATACCCTGAGGAAAAACTTTTGCGAATTCTCATGATGTATCTCTTTTGATGTGCGTGAAAAGTTGTCGAATGCAATGCCGAGCCTTTCAAAGCCCCGTTTTATCTCCTCGTAGTAGTAATCCACGATCTCGCGAGGCGATTTGCCAGCCTTTTCGGCCGCTATCGTAATTGCCACACCGTGCTCATCAGTGCCGCAGATGTGTATAACATCGTCACCTTTAAGCCTTTTAAATCGGGTGTATATATCTGCCGGCAGGTAGGCGCCTGCGATATGGCCTATATGCAACGGCCCGTTAGCGTAAGGCAAAGCACTTGTTACCAAAACTTTTTTTCTCATGCGGACCTCCTTTTTGGCGTTTGATTTTATTGCAACTGAGGACAAATGCAATTATGGGATAAACAAAGCCCCAGGGAGCGGGGACAAACTCCCTGGGGCAGGAGGGGGTGGTTGGATGGGGGTGTTCTCTAATCCATTTTTTTCTGTTGAAAGCTCTTACTCTGCCTCTTCAATTATTATTGCCCCACCGGGACACTCCTCAGCTGCCTGCTGGACATCCTCTCTGTCGCCAGTAAATTCCATTCCTTCTTTGACATGAGCCAGTCCGTCATCACCCATATAGAACACATCAGGTGCTATCTCGACGCAAATTGCGTCGCCCACACAGAGATCCGGATCTATCCACACTTTTTTCTTTGCCATTTCCATCTCCTCCTCGCTGATAACCTTGCCCTTATTATAATCAAAGCCATACTCAGCGTCAATCGCACCGGTGTAAGTCTCTAAGCCAATCCGCCATTCCGATTTCCGCAGGCATTACAGGGTTGCAAAGCATCAAAAAAAACTGATTTGGCGGGGCATTAGCTCTCAACAGAATTCACCTTGAATGTTTTAACCTGAGGTATATTCCGTAAAACCGTCTGACTCAGGCAATTTCAGGCAAAACAGGCAGCAAGAGGCGAAAATTTTTTCTGTCATTGTGCATTAGTGTATAATCAAAATCAAACATTATTGGAGGTGAGATAGATATGCAAAAGTCAACTAAAGCACCTGATATTGATGAGGAAAAAATTGAAAAGCTTATTCAAAATGAATTCGTAGCTGTGATTGACAAAGATATCGAGAAAAAACTGAAAGAGATAGGCTATTATAAAAAAGTTGTGCGTGGTGAGGTGAAATGCGCTGTATGCGGGAAGACCATAACTTTGGACAACATAAGTCTGATTATCCCTTACAACGGCGAATATCTTTTTATTTGCGACGATTTTAAATGCTATGTGGAAGCACTGGAGAGGTGGACATGAATTTATTGTTTTTTTTAGTTGTTATACTGACTGTATTTATTATATCTCGTGAGTTTTTTGCCATTCCTAGATTATTAAGTGTCTTGTTTGCCCTTTTAAGCGCTCTTTTATTACCACCGGTGATTTCATGGTTCCAAAAACACATTCTTGTTCGCCTTGGGTGGAAGCAGCTTAAAGGATATCTCCTTAGGATAATTCACAAGGAGTTAAAAGCCGTTGAAGCCGAAACCGTCGAAACTATTGAGATTTTGAAAGAGTCGATAGAAAAGGAAAGTTTTGGGCACAAAATCCTACAATCTAAATTGAAAATTGAGTTCTCTGATGAGATCTCAGAAACCGACGAAAAAGCGTTAAGAGAAGGCGAAAAAGTTGTTGTTATCTTGAACTATGCACTAAGAGATCGGTTTAAAACATTTGTGAAAGCACTATGGTTATACGTTCAAAAGGAATTTTTACCTACCACATCCAGATTTTTCGATAAAGATCTGATTTTTTCTATGCGCTATTTTGTCGCTATAAATATTTTAAGACAAAAGGGATACAAATATGTAGAAACATTCCGAGAATACATCGAACGAGTCAAAGACAATTTTCCAGAGTCTTCTAAATGGTTGCCTAAATTGGAAAATATTTACGAAAATGGTTTTTTCTTCACGATATTGCTGCATGAGCTTATAAAATCCGTGGAAGTGAGGCAGTTTAAGGAAACAGATCCGGTTCTAAAAGAAGAATTTCAGGTTAGATTTTTGGATTTTTTGGATATTATTGCTACCAAGGAACCTGGAGAAGATGTTCCACTTTCCTTTAATGGTAAAATTTTCAAGGTTTCTGTAATTCTTGTCATGAAACAGGGGAAAAAAACTGTAGCTCCACATGTTCGTAGAGTAAAAGAAGAGCTTGGGAAAGGTACCACGGTATATCTCGCAGCTTCTGAACACTGTAAAGATGAATTTTGGTATGCGATTCAAAAACTGGAGAATGACGGTATTAACCCCATAACTCAACCTGTGGTTTTCAAATCTCAACGACACAGAAGAAAATTTCTCATTGCGTGTTTCGAACCATGAACATTGCTATATTCAAGAAATTGTGTCCGAACTGCGGCGGGGACATCGGCTCTTCAAGGCTTGATCGCGGGCTGCCGTGCTCGAAATGCCTCCCTAAACTGCCGAAAAGCCCTGAAAATGAGCCAATTCCGATCGAAACGGTCTGTGCCGAACTGAGAAACAGCGGAAAACTCAAGGATTACGCCAGATTTTGTGAGATCGAGAAGGCGTCAGGCGTTTTCGCAGAATTTTTCAGGTCAGCGATCGGCTTCGAGCCGTGGTCGCTTCAGGTTACATGGGCCAAACGAGTGCTTGCCAAACGGTCGTTCGCCATCTTAGCACCGACAGGGGTCGGCAAAACGACATTCGGCATCGTGGCGGCCTCGTTCCTGCCGGTCAGAGCCTACATAATCGTCCCGACAAAACTCCTTGTCCAACAGGTGATTGAGCGCATAGAAAGGATCTCAGGCAGAAGGAAACGGGTGGTGGGGTTCACAGGCCGAAAAGGCGAGAAAGAGGCCATCTCAGCGGGCGAATTCGACATCCTTGTCACGACGCACATGTTCCTGTATCGCAATTTTGATATGCTCGAGCCGATTTTCAAAAAACCGTATCCAGTGCCCGAAGACACTCCGCCTGAGCTTAAAGCGTTGTTTGCCAACCGATTTTACAATTTCTTTTTTGTCGATGATGTCGATTCGTTCCTGAAGGCGTCGAAAAACATCGACCTGCTTTTAAAATTGTTGGGGTTCAACGATTACGCCATCAACCTTGCACTCAAAACCGATAAGACTGACGCCGACCGCCAGCGGCTCCAGCAAATTCAGCGTTATGCCAACGGCTCGCTCGTGATCTCATCGGCGACTGCACAGCCGCGCAGCCGCAGGGTCGTGCTGTTCCGTGAACTTCTCGGCTTCGAGGTGCAGAAATCATCGACCACATTGCGCAACATCGTCGATGCCGCTGAACGAGTAAAAAATTTCCATCAAGGCATGGAGCGGGCGGCAGAACTTATCGAGCGGATCGGAGGCGGTGGATTTGTCTATGTCTCAATGGATTACGGCCGCGAGGGCGCCGAACGGTTGACCGAATACCTGAATTCGAGAGGCATTCCGGCCGTCATCTACGACCGATTTGATGCCGATGCTCAGGAACGGTTCAGAAAGGGCGAAATCCTTGTAGCAGTTGGCATTTCATACCATTTAAATCCGCTTGTCCGCGGAATTGACCTTCCGGATGCGGTCAGATATGCGATTTTCGTCGGCACTCCAAAAATGGAGATACCCGCTGCCGCCGAATCGATTGCGCCATCCCACCTGTTCCGACTCCTCCTTGCCATACGGCCGCTCCTCGTCGAGCGTGAAAAAGTCGATGCTTACCTCGATTTTCTGCGCAAGTATTTGACACTCAGGGAAGAACACATCGACCGCTACCCGAAAATCAAGCTGAAGCTTGAGGAGATCGCACTTTTCATCAAAATCAAGCTGAACGAGCCGGAATTCGCCTCAGCCATAAGGACATCGGACGAGGTATCCCTGATTCGCAGGGATGGCAAGCTCTACATCGTGGTCGGCGATGCGTCGAGCTACATTCAGGCATCTGGTCGGACATCGCGCCTGTTCGTCGGAGGGCTGACAAAAGGGCTTTCGGTTTTGCTTTACTACAACGACAAGGCGTTTACGAGCCTGAGAAAGCGGCTTCGGGCGGCCACAAATCAGGACATCGAATTTGTAAAACTGGACGAGATCGACCTCGATGCGCTCATCAGCGAGATTAACCGTGATCGTGAGCGTGTGAAAGCCGTTATGCGTGGCGAACTTACCGCAGACAAGAACGATCTCATGCGCACGACGCTGGTCATCGTGGAATCGCCAAACAAGGCGCGCACAATCGCAGGCTTTTTTGGCCGGCCTCAACGCAGATGGATATGCAATTCAATGGCTTACGAGATCAACTTAGGAGACCGACTGCTCATCATCACCGCATCGCTAGGCCATGTGTTCGACCTTGTGGAGGAAGGCGGGCTTTACGGCGTTCTGGAGACCAGAAGCGGTTATGTCCCAATCTATTCGACGATCAAACGGTGCACGAAATGCAACGAACAGACCACGCTTGACCGCTGCCCAAGATGTAAGACCAAACCTGACCTCGATAAGATGGACATCGTCAGGGCATTGCGGGACCTTGCGATGGAAGTCGATGAGATCATGGTCGCTACCGATCCGGACGCCGAGGGCGAGAAGATCGCATGGGACCTGTTCCTCTCGCTCAGGCCGTTCAATCTCAACTTAAAAAGGGCTGAGTTTCACGAAGTTACGCCGAGAGCCTTCAAGAATGCACTCGCAAATCCGAGGGGATTCGACATTGGCCTCGTGAAAGCGCAGATCGTGCGCCGAATAGCCGACAGATGGGTCGGTTTTTCGCTATCTGAGCACCTGCAAAAGCGGTTCAGCAGGAAAAACTTATCCGCCGGACGGGTTCAGACGCCGGTGCTGGGCTGGATCATCGAACGGGAAGCGGAGCGGCGCGGCAAGAAGGGCGTTATAACCGCCACAATCGACGGCATCACAGTCAGATTTGAGATCGATGACACGGAAATGGCCAGAGCGGTCTTTGAGGAGCTGGAGAAGATGCGAATTTCACTGGTCGAGGAGTCCGATGTGCCGATAAACCCGCGCCCGCCGTTCACGACGAGCGCACTCCTCACGGCGGCATCCGAGGCGCTCGGTTTTTCGGCTGAAAAGACGATGTCATTGGCGCAGAACATGTTTGAGGCCGGGATAATCACATATCACCGCACGGATTCGACACGCGTGTCCGATGCCGGATTTCGGGTCGCAAGCTCGTTCATCGTGGAAAATTTCGGCGAGAATTTCCTGAAGCTGAGACGCTGGGGCGAAGGCGGTGCCCACGAATGCATCAGGCCGACCCGTCCGATCGAGCCGCAGGAGCTCAGGATGCTGGTCTCCACAGGCCGATTCCAGTTAGACGACCCCAAAAACGCGCTGAGGCTCTATGCTTTGATCTGGCGCAGGTTCATCGCCTCACAGATGAAGGAGACGGTCGTCCACCGTCAGACGCTGGAGTTCAGGCTCGGCGATTTCGTTGACCGCAAGGAATTCGTCACATCGATTATCGAGCCCGGATTCAACCTCGTGATGCCGATAAAACTTGTCCATCTCCCGCCTCCTGAAACGCTGAGGGTCACGCGCAAGGAGCTGAATTTTGTGCCGAAAGTCGCGCCCTTCACGCAGGGCACGCTCATCGAGACCATGCGCGAGCGAGGACTTGGAAGGCCATCGACCTACGCAAAAATCGTTGCAACGCTGCTCGAACGGCAATATGTCGTTGAACGCAATAGGTATCTCTTCCCGACACGGCTCGGCCAGCGGATCTATCACTACCTCGCAAACCGATTCCCGAAATGGACAGGCGAGGAGTTCACCCGTTACATCGAGGAGCAGATGGACAAGGTGGAATCTGACTCCATTGACTACCAGTCGATTTTGAGGGAACTGCGAAAGGTGCTGCAAGAAGCTGGAAGGAGATAAACCTCCACGCTTTAAGTATCGCCCCAAAAGGTCGTTTCGGACTGATGCGATATACGGTCAATTATCTTGAGCTATTCCCAACAGCCACTTCCACAGGGGAATATACTTGATAGATTTGCCTTTCACATTCTCCTCTTTTTCCACCTCAGCATTGATTATCAATAGGTTTTCGCCATTAAGTTTCTTGCTTGCCAGTATCAAAGCCTTAATTTCCCGCTCAAGAGTTTCGAGATTGGATATATCCCAGCTTACCTGAATGAGTTCTTTCACCCGTGTTTTTTCTTTTACAACAAAATCAACCTCCCTGTGCCGCTCATCCTTCCAGTAATAGAACTCTTTGCCTCTCCTCAACAGCTCAACAGCAACTATATTTTCCGCAATTCTCCCAACATTCTCACTGAATCTAAAACCAATTACATTTGGAAAGGCCACATCATAAGAGTAAACTTTTCTTGGACTTTTCTCCTGCTCTTTGACCTTGAAAGAAAACCTCTTGACGAAGAAAAGCAAAAAACTCGATTCCAGATAAGAAGAGAATTTCTCAACTGTATCCCTTCTTAAACCTGTAAACTTTTCCATCGACGAAAATGTTGTAAGTGAGGATATATTGCTCATGTAGAATCTGACGAGTGCCTTCAAGGCTTCCGTCTTTCTGACCCGATAACGGCGCATAATATCTTTCTCTACCACATCAGCAAAATATTGAAGGACTATTTCATTTTTATTTTTTGACAATACTACCTCCGGGAATCCCCCAAATTCCATGTATTCTTTGATAAAAACATGTGGCTTATCCTGAGCGTTTTTAAAGTCGAGAAACTCTTTGAAAGATAACGGGAAGACTTTTAGTTCCAGATGCCGACCAGTTAAGAGTGTGCCAAATTCCTTGCTCAACAGCCTGGCATTGGAGCCTGATACCACAAATCTTGCTTTTCCCAATTCGTGATATGTCAAAACCCATTTTTCCCAATTTTTTACCTCCTGAATTTCGTCTAAGAAAACGAAAGGTTTGCCATACGGAGAAAGGTTTTCAATGTAAACCCGGAAAATTTGATCGAGCACATTCGCATCCAGCGCCCCTAACCTCGGATCCTCGAGATTCAGGAAGAAAATGTTGTTTCGTGGAACTCCGTTTCTTATTAAGTGCATAGAAAATTGACGCATTATGTAGGTTTTCCCTGCTCGTCTTGGTCCCGTGATCACAACTATTTGACCGCTCTGAATGAGATCTTCTAACTTTTCAATATAATGGCTTCGTGAGTGGCCTGTCTCAAAGTCTTTTTCCCACGGGTTCCAATCGTAAAGTATTCTTAAAATATCATTTTGAAGGATCATCTGTCTATTTACCTCCGCTCTATTAGACAAAATCGCACAGTTTTGTCGAATATAATAAAGATACTCGACATAATTGTAAATCATTCGTGGGGGCAATCCTTACCGTGTCCATCAACTGATGGGCATCATGTTCTGGAATATATACGCTGAGAGACATCAAGCTCGGCTCTTTACCCTACAAAATTTGATTTTTGGTTTATTGTAGGGTAACATATCAGCTGCTATGAGGGATCTTCAAAATATGCTTGATGAAACGCTTGAGTTCTATCGTCAGCAGGAACGGGCTATTGTTGCCGCACTTGCAAGTCTGCCCAGGGGAAGGATTAAAGAAAAGAAAATCAGGAACAAAATTTATTACTACTTGCAATATCGTGATAAGGAGAAAGTGAAGGATAAGTATCTTGGAAAAGATTTTCCGGCCGAACTCGCAGAAAAAATTGAAAAAAGGAAAAAGCTGGAACAACAGCTCAGGAACATCAAAAAAGCTATCAAGATGATTTCAAAAAAGGAGTCAGAAGTGGAACTTATTGAACCTATCCGTGAGCTGTTCCATGCATTTACAAAATATGGGCTCTGGGAGGTGGGCATTGAGGTTGTCGGAACATGGTGTTTCTACCTCTACCAAAAATACCTTTTTGATACATCATACCCGATTGCAACTATGGATATAGATATTTTGATCCCATGGCCATACAAAGGGCGGGCTTTCGATATCTCTCGATACCTCAAAGAGTTGGGATTCTCAGAACATTTCAATCCCGATGGTTTAACATATTTCACGGGATTTGGCATCAAGATAGAGTTTCTTGCACCCGAAAGAGGCAAAGGAATGAAAAAGCCAGAGCATATAAAATCCCTCGGAGTAACTCCTCAACTTCTCAGGTATATGGACATTCTGTTAAAGGAAAGCGTGGAACTCAAGATAAGTAGAGGGATAAAGGCCAGAGTTCCCGCGCCTTCTGCTTTTTTGATCCACAAACTTCTGGTCGCTCAAAAAAGAAGAGAACCTGGTAAAAAGGAAAAGGACATAAAACAGGCAATATACGCGGCAAGATACATCCTTCAAAATCCAGAAGAAAGGGAGAAACTGCTTTCTCTCTGGAATTCACTTCCAAATTCATGGAAAAAC
>WGAI01000063.1 GCA_015489175.1 Caldifarciminota bacterium
AAACAGGCCGGGATGGCCGCCATCGTCGTAATCGCCCTCATTGCCCCAGTTCGACATCAGGTTGCCCACGACGACATCGCCGTCTGAGGTTGCCACCAGGAGCGCGCGCCCGCCTCGCCTGTCGAACGCCGCCCATATCTTCGAGTTGAAAATTGCGTATTCGTCGATGCCATCGCCATCTAAATCCGCCACATGGATGTGTCCGCCATTGAGGCTTGCACATGTATCGAGCCAATTTGCAGCTTCGGCAAACAATATGCCGTAACGCGTGTGATTCCAGAGATTTCTGCCCCAATAGACCAGCTCGCCGCCGGGACCTGTGTGCCATGCGGTCTCGTAAAGCATCCCGGAAAGCGTCACCCAGCCGAGTTTTGAGATGCGGTTGTCAGGCACGGACATGAGCGCATTGTAAGCCTCTTTCCAGAGATCCTCGTAATCGCCATTGATCCCATTGCCGTTCAAATCGGGCGCAAGACCACACTCATAAGCCTGCGTGTGCGTGAAATCGTAATACCAGTTGTCGTAATTGCCGCCTGTCCAGTCGTGGAGTTCAGGATATGCTGCGTAGTCGATATTGATGGACGGTGGATCGTTGTTCGGATCGCTATCCAGAAGCTTATCGACGCCCCACCATCTGGCAACCTCGGCCACATGCACGAACTGAATCCAGTTCTGACTGGATGCCCATGCGATGTTGGCGTCGTAAGAGTTGGCTGGTGCGCCCGCCTGCCCGAAATCCCAGCCTGCCACGCCGGCCGCCTTCTCCCAGTCGTCGCCATAAACGCAGACCTGTTCCTGATCAGCATCGTTGGCAAGCGCAGGGAGGTGCTCGGAGCCTGTCCATGTGTTCCAGACCTCGTTCCAAACCCAGTCGTTGCGCGCATGCTGCTGGATGAACACCACGAAGACATAGTTGCCCGAATTGTCATACATGATGTGGACCTTGTGCGAGTTGTGGCATTCGGTGCCGTCGGGGAATGTGTGAGAATACCATTCGTGCACATTGTCGTCCAGCAAGATGCACGGCGCCAGATAGTTGCCGTTGCCATCGTATTTACCATATTTCTGGTTCAAAACCTCGATGAGCGAGTAAGGCATGAGGTTCTGCGATTTCCAGACCCGTTCCGGAATCCAGATGACATTCGGCAGGTCAGGATAGCCAACGCCTTTGATAAGCGAATCATAGACCTGCTGGACATACCACATCGAAAATTCGTTGATTTCCCTATCGACATAGGGGAGGATATTTGCGGCGTAAGAGCCGCCTACTATATACACCAGATCGGAATTGCGCAATCGGCCGAGGATGTCATGTCCGTTCTGCATCCAACCGTAAGATTGAGCCAGAGGACCGCTCATGTGTATGTCGATGGGTTTCCCGTAATAAAAATGGGTGTCGAGCGTGCGATGGTAGCTGTTACCGTTGTAACCGGGGTCGCCCTGCTGCATCGCCAGAGAGCCGTTGTCTGCAAGCGACTGGTTCCCGTGATGAACAAAGGCGATCTTTGCCGTTCCCGACAAAAGGACAAAAACCATCAAAATATTGACTTGCATCCCGTCAACCTCCTTAGAGTTATGGGGTAATGATAAAGTATTAGGGAGATATTTTATTCTGAGTCCTTTGTGTCTGCTCCGAAGCCTCTGGAATCTGTTTCCCCATTTTGAACTTTTCTGGACTTTAATTCCACAAAAGTTGAACTATTGTGGAGTAAGAGGTAAAATTGGTGCGCTATGATGAGTAAAGAGGAGATAAAGGGCAGGAAATTTGTTGAGCGGGAGCTACTGAGAGAGCTCCGTCCGTGGATAGATCGGCGTGAGGCTGTGGTCCTCCTGGGTGCAAGACGGGTCGGCAAAACATCCCTGCTCATGCTTATCGCGCAGAAGATCACGGAGTTTCGCGATGATGTCTTCTATTTCGACATGGAAGACCCTGACGACAGGGATATCATGGATGACGGCCCGAAGGCGCTCAAACGTTTCATAGGTGGGCACGGCGTGGTTATGATAGACGAATTCCATTTGATGAATAATCCCTCGAATTTTGTTAAACTGACGGTAGATCACCATCCTGAGATTAAACTTTTCTTATCCGGTTCTTCCAGCACAGCGATTTTGAGCAACTTCAGGGATTCCATGATAGGCAGGATTGTAGAATTTGAGCTTTACCCTTTGAGCTTCAGGGAGTTTTTGAGGTTTAAGGGAGAGAGCAGTTACATGAACATGCTACCAGAGCTTGATGTAAAAGCGCCTGATCTGCCGAAGTTTCGCCTTCCTGAGCGCATCATGGAGCTTTATCTGGAATACCTTTTGTATGGTGGGTTTCCTGAAGTGGTGCTTGCTGACGAGGTAGATGTCAAAACGAAGCTTCTGAGCCAGATTTTCAGGATTTATGCCGTTCGGGACATGAAACTGCTCCTTTCTGGCCGTGATGCCGCCACCTTCGAGAAGGTGTTTCTTGCTCTGATCGGGACGGCTGGCAATCTCCTTAACCTGACTGAGCTGGCTCGTGATGTCGGTGTGAGCGTGAAGACTGTTCAGAGTTATGTCAGGTTGCTCGAAGCCCTTTTCCTTGTGAAAAGGTTACATCCTTTCGGGAAAAATCCCCGCACAGAGATAAAAAAGGCGCCCAAAGTTTACATTGTCGATACTGGATTGATCAGCTGGGGGCTTGGCAACTTCTCATCATTACGCCATCGCCCGAAGGAAGCGGGCATCTATGCGGAGAATGGAGTTTTTCTCGGCCTTATTCGCAGGCTTAAGCCTCATCAACGCTTGAGGTTTTGGCGCAAAAAGAGTGGTGTGGAAGTCGATTTCTTGTTGTTGGACGGCGGATTGAACATCCCGATTGAGGTTAAGTTCAAGGACAGGGCGACTATCCCATCCTCGTTGAGAAGTTTTTGCAGGAAATATCAGCCGCCGCACGCAATTGTGGCTACGAAATCACTTTCGGCACAGGATAAAATCGACGGAACCGATGTTCTGATGCTTCCTGCCCCGCTTCTCTCCTGAGAGGCATCGAATTTCAAACATAGGATGGATTTCACGATCTGCTAAGAGAGAATGTTATCTTCGCCGTTTCCGACAAAAGGATGATTAGGTGGCAAAATGTTGACCTTAATCCTTTTCAACCTTCTGATGGGTAAGGAGTAAATGACAAGGGATGAATCATTTGTAAGCCCTTCCACGAAAGTCCACTTTCAATATCTCAATCTTCAGGGTCATCTCTTCTGAACGGAGCCTTAACAAAACCCTCAATTTTCCTTTCCTTATACGGATTAAATCTTTATATTTCCCGGATAGTCTCTTGACATCCAAATTGATGTTTTCACCATAGTAAAATTTCATCAAAAGCTTTTTGATAAGCTCTTGAAGCTCCTTGTAAGTGATAATTCTGTATTTATCCACACATTTCCTGACATCTCTGGAATAGGTTATTTTGATTTTCATATTTCAATTTCATGTGAGAAACTTTCGTCGATTTCGATAGGTTCGGTTTCGAGTATTCTTTCCCACTCGGCCTGTTCTTCTTTTGTGACAAAAGGGATTTGCGAGAGCATATACTGAACCATCTGTTCAGGCTCAACATCTTTAAGATTAATTTTCACTTTATTTTTCATGTCCAGAAGGTCGATGAGGAACATCAAAGCTCTTGCGAGTTTGAGTTCATCCTTTCTATCTTTGACCACGATTTCGATTTTAGCCATATTATCACCTCGCATTTTAATTTTGATAACCAATTTTACTTTACCATTTAGATACATGCAATTTATCATTTCTCCGGAGATTGGAGAACATATCAAAACTCATAGCGGCTCCTCAATAAAATTTAACTCATTTTGATGATAGGTTGGATTATAAATACCTCCCTAACACCGATATTATTCAATTAACTGAACTGTCACCTCTTATGATAACACATGATACACAAAAAAATACAGATTATCCGCAAGTGTATTGGTTCCCGTGATGAACAAAGGCGATCTTTGCCGTTCCCGACAAAAGGACAAAAACCATCAAAATATTGGCTTGCATCCCGTCAACCTCCTTAGAGTTATTGTGCAATGATAAAGTATTAGGGAGATATTTTATCCTGAGTTCTTTGTGGCTGCTCCGAAGCCTCGGGAATCTGTTTCCTCATTTTGAACTTTTCTGGACTTTAATTCCACAAAAGTTGAACTATTGTGGAGTGAGAGATAAAACTTGGTGCGCTATGATAGGGAAAGACGAGATAAAGGGCAGGAAATTTGTTGAGCGGGAGCTACTGAGAGAGCTCCGTCCGTAGATCGATCGGCGTGAGGCTGTGGTTGTTTCAGAGGCACCTTGAAAAAGGTAATATTAGCAAATATCATCAATTAAAAATCGTGAGTTGAAACGAACTTTTGCTGCACTCGCACATCATTTCTTCCTTTTGCGGGCACATTCTTCGCATAGACCGTAAACATTTATGCTGTATCTGTTGATCTTAAAATTATGTTGGGATGCCATTTTTGTTATGATCTTTTCAATCTCATCCGAAGGGAATTCAATTATCTTCATGCAGCTTGTGCAGATGAAATGGCAATGAGATTTTTTCCCGCTGATCGATTCGTAATATCTTTTCCCCTGACCGAAGTTGTGGACTTCCACAAGGCCAAGGCTTGAAAGCACATCAAGAGTTCTGTAAATCGTTGCGCGTGATATACGGTGTTTTTTCTTCAAGGAGTTGTAGAGCTCATCCGCTGTGAAATGTTTCCTCATAGAAAAGATCTTTTGAGCAATTATTTTGCGCTGCCTTGTGAATTTAAGGCCTCGCATCTCAAGTTCTTCCTTAAGCCTCACCATATCCTGACTCATGTCAAAAACTTTATGTTACGAGTCGGATAAAGTCAAGGAATTTAACTTTAAAAAATGGAAATTTGAAGCTTCAGAGCAATAAAATAAGGCAGGGACGGAGGTGATATTATGCATAGATTTCTAAGTGTTATGGGAATTGTGATGATGGTCGTGGTGGTGGCCTCCTGTAACAAAACGGAGACACCAGAAAACAATCCTCCTTCGATATCCTCTGCGCCTAACGGGAATGCAAGGGGGTATGTCGGAGAGAATTATTTCTTTACTGCTGATGTGACTGATCCCGATGGTGACAGTGTGGCTGTTAGATTTGATTTTGGGGATAGCACCATAAGCGGCTGGACAAACTATTTCATGCCGCCGAACGAGAACAGAGGCACATCTCACACTTATTCCGAGCCCGGCACATACTCTGTAAGGGCACAGGCAAAGGACGCTCACGGAGCGCTGTCCGAATGGTCACCGCCGCATCAGATTACCATAGAAGTGTTCCCGTTTGCCATCACGGCTCAATCTTATCCTGACACCGCTGACCTGAACGCCGCCGTTCAAGCTGAGTTCGGATCCGATTACAGACTTGCCGATTGGAACGATGTGAAGAACTGGTGCTCAAGCCATTCTGCTTCCGAATTTATCACGATGCTGAACTGGCAGGCCGGTGAAGAGCATTCTCTTCTGGTTACATGGAACGGGGAGTCGTATTATCAGGGATGGCGCCATTACTACATGACACGAGTCGATCACAATCCGCCTCCCGGTTATCTAATTCACGACGACATCGAAGACAATTACATCGTGCTCGGTTCGTGGTCGCCTGTGACAATGCATGTGCTCGCCGTAAAATCAAGCAAGTGATTTAATCAGGAAGATTTTGCGCCATTAGATTGATGGTAAATCTCGACATATACCTTTTGTGTGGCTGTTTTTCTATTGCATCCGATCTGTGGTTTTGAAGAAAAGGAGGATAAGCTTTATAAATTAACTTCCAAAAGTGGAGGAAAATCATGAGAAAACTGCTATACATTACTTTGCTTTTGCCTACCTTGCTTTTAGCGCTGCCTGCTGACGATGTTGTGCCACTACCTAACAGGGATTATTACCCTACATTGATAAAAGAAATTCAGAAGGCTAAAAAGACTTTGCACATTTTTATGTTTTCTGCCAGATATTACAGAAAATATAAGGATGATCCAAACTCGGTGCTTTTGAACGAAATCATAAAGGCCAAGCAGAGAGGAGTTGATGTTGTTGTGATCCTCGATGCATCCTCGTGGAATGTGAGCAACACTTTGAAAAACAAGGAGTTTGGAGATAGTCTTAAGTCCGCCGGTGTAAAGGTCTATTACGATCCGATAGACATAACCAGTCATGATAAGCTGATAATAATAGATGATTACATTACATTTGTGGGCTCGCACAACTGGAGCTATTTCGCGCTCGCCAGAAACAATGAGGCGTCCGTCATGATTAAATCGAAAGCTGTTGCCGAGTATTTCGAGAAACATTTTCAAGATGTGCTCAGGCTTTCTACGACCGAAGTTCCAAAGGAGATGCTGGAATGATGCAATTGTTGATAACCCTGTCCCTCATGGCCTCAGTTGGCGATACCGCCAGAATAATCATATTGCACACCAACACCATACACGGAGCAGTTGCTCCGCAGCCCGCGACATGGATAAATCCCGATTTCCCGCCTCCGGTAGGTGGTGCTGATGCCGCAATTGCGGCCATTTCGGCGGTCAGAGATGAAGCGCAGAAAGAAGGAGCTCATGTCCTTCTGCTTGATGCCGGTGAGGCCGTTGGCGGTGGCCCGGTCGGCCTATGGTTCACTGTTCAGCCTGTATTGGATTACATGAATCAGGCAGGGTATGATGCGATGGAGCTTGGCGTCAGGGAGTTGATGATGGGGCCGGATTCGCTCATGAGGATGAGAGAAAAAGCCGATTTCCCGTTTCTTTGCAGCAATCTCCGTCAGGCAAACGATACCCTTCAAAATCCGCCTTATGTCGTGCCTTATAAGATCTTCGATTTCGACAGCGTTAGGGTTGGAGTGTTCGGGCTTGTGTCCGAGGCGAGTTTCATATTCATGCCGTTTTGGACGCGAGATAACTACTTTTTCAGCCGTGAGGTCGAGACTGCGCGAAAGATGGCCCATTTTCTCAGGGACGAGAAAAAAGTTGACATCGTTGTGGCTTTAACTCATATCGGACTTGCGAGGGATACGCTTCTCATCGATTCTGTGCCCGATATCGATGTCATCGTCGGCGGTTTTGATGGCAGGGGCATGCGCGAACCTTATGAATCGCCTTACACACATGGCATAGTCGTGAGAACATACGAGAGGCTCACGAGCATTGGCCAACTTGACCTGTTTTTCGACAAAAGGGGCAGGACAATAGTGGGATATAAATGGAAAAGCATATCTCTTTCCCTTGAGGAGGTGGGTGAAGAGTGACAGGTTCACTTGCATGGACAGTTATTGCTAATGCCAACTCACATCAAAATTCTCAATGGCTTGTTGTTGCATTAGTCTGGTTTGGTATCGCAGCAGTGTCAACGGTTGCTGACGCGCTTTATCCGAAGCCTATTGCTATCTGGCATGCCGTGGGGGCGGTTTTCGCAGGGATTCTAAGCCTATTAAAGGTGGGATTAGTATGGCAGTTTATTGTTTTTACTGTTGTTAGTTTTATTGCACTTATGTTTTTCTCGATACTGATAAATAAAGGCAATATGAGGCGCATGAAAAATTCAAACATACCCGATAAGGTTAAGGATAAACTGTCTTTAGAACAACTTATAAATCAAAGGGGTGTAGTTATTAAGAATATAGAACATAACTCCGAGGGTCTTGTTAAAGTGTTTGGCCTCATTCTGCCTGCTGTTTCGTTGAGGGGGATGAAGATCAAAGCAGGAACTTATGTTGTTGTGAAAGCCGTTAAGGAGAGAATACTTGGAGGAATTTCCCAGTTTCTTGGTGGGGCGATTTCGTCAAGGTATGTTCTTCTTGTTATGCCGTTAAGAAATCCTGACACGATGGGAGGTAACGATGTCTCTCGGGCTAATGATAATTAGCATAGTTTTATTTTTTCTTATTGTCATGGCTGCATCGATGTTTTTGTTCATACAAGTGGAGGAGGTCCCCGAAGCACATGTTATGATTGTCGAGAGATTTAACTCTTTCAGCAGGATTGCTCCCCCAGGATTACATATCCTTTTTAGGTCCCTTCACGAACGACCGAGAGAGGTCTATATCGTTAGAACGAAATCCATCAACGGCAAAGTGGTTTATGAGCGGGTTAAATCTCCTTACCTCGATCTCAGGATTCAAATCCTTGATTTTCCTGAAATTCAAGCGATAACGAAAGAAAATGTGCCCATCAAAGTCGATGCTTTGATATTCTACGAGATCGTAGATCCTCTCCTTGCGGCGTATCGCATTGCCAATATCCCTGATGGCATAGAACAGCTCGCGGAAACAAGTCTGAACGAACATATTGGAAAGTATGAGCTGGATGTCGCGATAGAGAAAAAGTCCACCATTGAGGCAAGGGTTATCGAAGAGGTGCAGGAAAAGGCGAGAGATTGGGGCATCCGTGTAGCCAATTTTGAGATACAGAGGATAACCCCGCCGCCGGAGATGTTGGAGGCCATGGAGGCCAGCGCCGTTGCCGAAAGGAAAGGTAAAGCCCAGCTGATAGAAGCAGATGCTTATAGACAGGCTGTTGAGAGGAGGGCAGAAGGCGATAAGAATGCGCTTATAACTCGTGCTGAAGGTGAGAAGCAGGCGGCCATACTTAAGGCCGAAGGTGAAGCTCAGGCTACCATAAAAATTGCCTCCGCTGAGGGAGAGGCAATTCGATCGATTATAACAGGCATAATGAGGGCCGATCCTGACATGGCAATGCGCTATCTTGTGGCAATTAAATACATTGAAACCCTCCAGAAAATATCAGAATCTAAGTCCTCGAAAATATTTTTCCCCGTTGAACTTATGGGATCCGTTGACAGGATTTCAGAGGTGCTTTACAAAATAAGCAAGAAAAAGGAGGATTTGAAATGAAGACAGCCGTGAAAGAGAGCCGCAAGATCAAAGCCCTCGTTATGCCGACAGAGGTTTATTCGAGGATCGTAGGCTATTACAGGCCTGTCCAGAACTGGAATGAGGGCAAAAAGCAGGAATTCAAAGAGAGGAAGTATGTCAATGTGAAGAATAATTGACCGACAGCTATGCCGATCTACGAATATCTTTGCCTCGATTGTGGAAAAAAGTTTGTTGTCTATGAGTTGAATGTTGTCGGGGGTCGTGAAGACCCTAAATGTCCTCGATGTGGGAGCAAAAATGTAAAAAAGCTAATTTCCAGAATTAGATACATCGAGTCCGAGGAGGCGCGTCTGGAACGGTTGGCTGAATCGACTGATATCGAAAACCTCGACCCGAACGACCCTCAAGCCCTTGCGAAGTTTGCCAAAAAGATGGGACAGGAGCTCGGCGACGAGCTGGGGCCTGAGTTCGAGGAGGTCATAGACAGGATCGAGAGCGGTGAGTTAGACGGAGAAGTGCCTCTTGCTGACTCGGAGCCTTCTACGGCAGGGGAAGACGAGTCTGAAATTCCTTGATACGGGCTTATTTACATGTTATAATTTTGTGGAATCGTTGGCGGCGTAGCCAAGTGGCTAAGGCGACGGTTTGCAAAACCGTTAATCCCGGGTTCGAATCCCGGCGCCGCCTTACATATTATTTTCGCCCGGGTGGTGGAATGGCAGACACAGGGGACTTAAAATCCCCTGGGGGAAACCCCGTGCGGGTTCGAGTCCCGCCCCGGGCATTGGAGAATTGAAACCATGTTGATGCGACGAACTACTGGAAAGGTGATAACCGCTATAATACTGGGCACGATAACCGGAGATGTGATTGGTGCGTTGATATATCAGTTCCTGCCCAAATCGCCCCTTAGAGATCTATTGGTAAATCAGGTTTCCGTGGGTTTCAATTACTTTGAGGTGAACTTGCTCATAGTGGATTTTGGACTTAAGTTGATGATTTCGTTTAATTTGCTTGCGATTATCTTTATGTTCTTAATGATTTATTTGCTTTACAAATTCTAAAAATTGAGAGGGCAGAAGATGAGCAGGAAAACTAATTGGCTGTATCCGTTGCTGTTGCTGTCTCCGGCTTTGGCGATTCTTTTGGTGTTCAAGGTGTTGCCGATTATTCTCGCCTTCAGGTTTAGTTTTTACGAGTGGGGAATCGCCGGCGAGAAGGGATTTGTTGGACTATACAACTACTATGTCCTGCTTCAGGATCCTCTTTTCTGGCGCTCAATGCTGAATACATTCTATTATGTGCTTTTCACCGTGCCGCTTGCGATCATTATCTCGCTATTTTTCGCTATACTTCTCAATAAAGGCGTTAAGGCACTTGGCACATTCCGCACTATCTACTACCTGCCTGTGGTTACATCGATTGTAGCTGTGTCTGTCGTATGGAAATGGCTTTACGATCCGTCAAGGGGGTTGTTCAACTACCTGCTGGAGCTGATTGGGATGCATCCGTTGAGGTGGCTTGAGGAACCGCGCGGCATATTTGAGCTGATTTTTGGCATAAAATTGCCGCTCCTCTTGAAAGGCCCATCTCTTGCGCTGTTTTCCCTGAGCTTATTGGGCGTATGGCGAAGCATTGGCTACAATGTGATCATATTTCTGGCAGGCCTGAAGAACATTCCTCCCGTTTATTACGATGCAGCCAGAGTCGATGGTGCTACTCCATGGCAGGCGTTCAAAAATGTTACCCTGCCACTTCTGTCACCGACGACTTTCTATGTCACGATAATGACCACTATTTCATCGTTCAAGATGTTTGCTCCTGTCTGGACGATGACGGGGCCTCCGCCCGGCGGGCCGCTCCATTCCACAATGGTCATCATCTACTACCTTTTCCAGAGAGGATTTGAGGAATATGAAGTCGGATACGGTTCAGCTATCGCTTTCGTCTTCTTCCTGCTGATACTCGTGATAACAATTTTCCAGAAAAAATACAGCGAAAAGAGGGTGCATTATGAAATATAAGCTGATATACAGGATAGAGAGATTTCTGGTTTACGCAATTCTAATCGCGGGAGCTGTTTGGATGCTCCTGCCGTTCTTGTGGATGCTCATCACCTCCTTCAAAACGCAGGCGGACGCCATAAGAATACCTCCGACATGGATACCACATCCGTTCACATTAGAAGGATATAAACAGGCGTTTACGAAGGTTAATTTTGCTCGATACATATATGTATCGACAGTTGTTACTCTTTTGAACCTTGTCAGCGTGCTGATAACGGCTATCCTTGCCGCTTATGCGTTTTCATGGTTTAAATTCAAGTGGAGAGAGACGCTCTTCACCGCGATCATCTCCCTCATGATAGTTCCAATACCGGTGTATGTAGTTCCGCTCTACATAATTGTGCAGAAACTGAACTGGATAGATACCTATTACGCACTGTTTGTCCCTTGGAGCGTCAACATATTTGCTATATTCCTGTTGAGACAGCACTTTCGGAGCATACCGAAAGACCTTTACGATGCGGCTGTCATCGATGGATGCAGCCGTTTCAGGTTCCTATGGCAGATAATTCTGCCTCTAACCAAACCGGCACTTGTCACGGTCTCCATATTCACGATCATAGCGAGCTGGAATTCATTTATGTGGCCGTTGATGGTCACCAACAGCGATAAAATGAGGCCTGTTCAGGTCGGGTTGGCCTATTTTGCTCAGGGGGAAAGTTCTAACTACCCTGCTTTGATGGCTGCGTCCACTATCGCCATAATCCCCCTTGTCATACTCTACTTTATAGCCCAGAAGCACATAGTTGAAAGCTATGCGAGGACAGGCTTGAAAGAGTGATCCAATTTATCATCAGGAGAGATTCAAATGAGTAATCTTATACTTTTATTTTTTGCTGCTTTTCGGTTGATTTCATCGGATCCTCAAGGATTTGTGGGTGAGTATGAGCTCAGTTCGATGGATACGACCACCGTTGTGACGGACAAAGGGGAGTTCTTCAACATACTTTCTGACGAATTGCTCATAGATGGAGATGTCGGATCGCCGCCGCAATACTACCGCAAGATTATGTTTATCCTCCCTCAGGCGGGCGGATTCCATGTTTCCCTCGAGCCACTCGATGTTGAGAAAGTGTATCTGAAGAACCCGCTCCTTCCGGTTCCGAGGTTTGAAGACGATGGCATGAGCGAGAGGTATGAGATGTCGGATGACTACCTTAAAGATAAAGAATTTCCCGATGTGTATTACCGTGTGCTGGGAACCGGCATTATTGGAGGGCTCAGATATGGCGAAGTTGCCATATACCCGATCAGATATAATCCCCGCCGCAAAACATTGAAAATTTTGCGAAAAATCAGAGTTAAGGTCACATTTGATAGCAAACCGCACGATGTTAAGGGAAGAAATTCTCATCTGGAGGCGATTCAGAGGTTAAATTTTGTGAATTACGCTGCCGGAAAGAATTGGCGTATAAACAAAGCAACCCCGCTCGATTGGCAAGACCCATTTTCCAATGCAACCACATGGGTCAAAATCGCAGTCTATGGTGAGGGCGTCTATGAGATCGATTTTGATGATCTCCGTAAACTGGGCATTAACGAAATTCCATCGGATCAGATTGCTCTTTATTCCTTGGGCGGCATAACACTGCCGTCTGATGTCGATTCAGCAAACTTGACCATGAAACGGGTCGGTTTTTTGCTGGAAGACGGCGGAGATGGCGTGTTCGGCCCTGGTGACAGGCTGCTTTTCTATGGGATTCCGATGCAAAGGTATGTCTGGAACGGTGAGGAATACGATTATTTCAACCACCCGTATTCGGACACAAATTTTTACTGGCTTGGCCTGTATGCACGGCCGGGCGATGGGCTTGTATTAACGCCTTCACAGGGGGTGAGCGGGAATCGGCTTATCACATGCACGAGGTTTTATCGCCATGAACAGGAGCTATTTAACATAGCTCAGAAGGGATTATGGTGGATTGGTGAGATGATACAGCGAGATGCCGGTAACAGGACAGCGTCCATGAGTTTCCATTTCAATTTGAGTGGCGTAGCGGATTCTAACGCTACATTTGAGATTCAGCTTATCGGCGGAGACAAATACCAGATGAGATATGTCGATGTAATTCTCAATGGAGATTCAATTGCTACGACATCACTGAGTGGCCTTACATCTAAGAAGATCGTGGTTGACTACCACCACCTTAGAGCTTCTAATGAGCTGACGCTTGTCATCTACCCGTCAGAATTCGATACGCTGTGGCGTAGTCGAAGCGATTATGTGTTCCTTGACTATTTCAACATCAAATACACGGCCACGACATCGGCTCAGGCTGATACCTCCATCTTCTTTGAGTCGGCTCATGGTGATGTCGAAGTGTCTGTTCCTCAATCTGTTGTAAGGGTGTGGGGGGTTTCAAACGGCGTTGCACCGTCCGTTTTCACTGTGTCAAATGGGCAATTTGGCGCCACCGTTGATGCAGGCGATGTCTTTTACCTTGAGTCATCTACCCAAAAGCCGGCCTACATGCGGCTCTATTTCCCATCACATCTCAGGGAGCGGGATGTGAACGGGGTTCGCTACCTCGCTGTGGTTCCTTCTGTCTTCAAAGGCGTTTTTTCCAGATACGCCAATTGGCGCAGGAATCACATCATGTTGCCGACCCCGGATGGACATTGGGAAGTAGGAAGCGGCACCATGCTAACGGTGACGACCGAAAATATCTTCGACGAGTTCGGTTTTGGTATCAAAGACCCTGTCGCAATACGGAATTTTGTCAGATATGTTTACGATAACGACGATTCCCTGCTTTACCTGACGCTTGTCGGTGATGGCCACTACGATTACAAGGGTTATACCACGACATTCGGCAACTTCGTGCCCCCTTATGAGCCTTTTTATCTGCTCAACATTGAGTCCCAGCTTGGTGCGCTTGACATCTTCTATGCCGATATGAACGGAGACGATTACCCTGACATTTTCATCGGAAGGATCCCTATCAGATACAGGAGCGAGCTGAGCGATTACCTTCAGAAGGTTCGGGTTTACGAGTCCGGCGACGCCACTGGATTGTGGAGGGATAGAGTGCTGCTTGTCGCCGACGACGAGTATGGCGAGAACCAGAACATAGGCGGTGACACCCAGCACATGTATTACATAAACATGATTTACAACCACTGGATACCCCATACGATGGATGTTTCGCATGTTTACGAAATCGAATTTCCGCGTCCCGCACCGAGGGTGAGGCTTGGTGCATCCGAGGCCTTCATAAGCGAGTTCAACAGGGGTGCGTCGATGGTTGTTATATTCATACATGGCCATCCTGCTCAGCTGTCACACGAGAAACTCTTTGATTTGCAGAGGGATGCTGGGAAGATAAATGCGGGCAGGAAGAACGCGTTTGTCTTTGTGGCTTCCTGTAAAGTCGGCGGATTTGATAGGATAAAATATCCGAGATCCATAACCGAGGATTGGACACTTAGGCCGGGCGGCGCCATCGCAGCTGTTTCCTCTACTGTCGGGGAGTTCCACTCGACCAATATGCGCGTTTTTGAAGGCATGGTAAGCGTGCTTAGAACCGACAGCCTATCACATCCTTTTGGTGAACTTCTGACGCAGGGGATAATCAACTCGCGTGGCTTTTATTTCGTTTTGTTCGGTGATCCCGCAACTCCCTATTCGTTCGTGTATCCACAGCTGGATGTTACAGCAGACGACACGCTTCAGCGTGGCCGGAGGAGTGCGTGGTCTGTTAGTGGCCTTATCAATACATCAAGCAGGTTTCTCTATGTGAACGCGCTTGGCACGAGGAAGGATGTTACATATCATTCTCCCGATGGCGTTACAGTTATACACTATACTCAGCCGCCAGTTCCGTTTTTTGTTGGAAAAGCCAGTTTTGATGGGGATTCCGCACATGGAGCTTTCTGGATACCCGTCAGCGTGGACACTGGCGCTCATGCCAATTTGATAGTCTATGATCCCGCGTCGGTTTGGGGAAAAGCAGGCAATGCTGACAACAGGGTTATCATCCGTGAAAACAGGGTCATAATAGACACGATGGGTGCCTCCATTGAGCTATTATATAAAGGAAGAAAATTGTCTGATGGTGACACCATAAGGAACAACATCCCTGTTGAAATCAAGGTTTCGGATGACCTCGGTATAAATCTGTCTCATGCTGTTAGGCCGAACGAACCGGGACTAAGCCTCTGGTACAGTCTAAATCCCAATCCAGTTGACCTTACGCAGTTATTTGAATACGACATTGACAGCGACACATCAGGTTCAGCTTACTATACCCTTAATTTTGGAGAAGATGGGCAGCAGAGTTTGACTATAAGGGAATACGATATTTACGAGAACCCATATTCCAGAGTGTGGAACTTCTATGTCACAGGTGAAGATAGATTAGCCATCAGCGATTTGCTCGTGTATCCCAATCCCATAACTTCTGATGGAAATGTAATCATAAGTTTTCGCCTTTCCATTTCTGCGCTTGTAGAAGTGAAGATCTGGACGCTTGGCGGCAGGAAGATATGGGACAGCGGTGAGCGGCTGCTATCCGCTGGTTATAATGAAATCCTCTGGAACGGCTATGATCTGGATGGAGAAATGCCATCCAATGGCTTATACTTTGTAACAGTTGAGAGTGAAGCTAATGGGGTGCGCAAATCTTCTGTTCAGCGATTTGCAATAGCAAAATAGGAGGTAATAAAGCCATGAAGGGAAAAGAAACTTACGAGAAAATGGATACGATTGTCGGTGAGGGCGGTGTATTTGAAGGAACCATAGAAGTTAAGGGGGGAACCCGTATCGACGGCAAATTCAAGGGCAACATAAAGGTCGAGGGGACACTTGTGGTGGGCAAAACCGGCATGATAGAAGGTGAGATTTTTGCTCAAAATGCCAAAATAGGAGGACATATACAGGGTAAGATGGTTGTGGCCCAGAAAGTTGAATTCCAGTCAGGTGCAAGGTTCAAGGGTGACCTTTACTGCAAAGGCCTCATTGTCGAGGATGGGGTCATATTTGATGGAACATGCACTATGAGCGAGTCGGCGCCTGAAAAATCAGTTCAGTCATCTAAATAATTTCGCCTGATATGCAGATTTTTGACACCCATGCTCATTTAAATGATGTGAAGTTTAAGGATGATGTGGATGATGTTGTTTTCAGGGCGAAGGATAATGGGATTTCTAAGATCATCGTTCCGGGAACAGATATCCATGATTCTGAGGCCGCAGTTGAACTGGCGAAAAGGTTTCCCGGCATCGTTTACGCCGCCGTCGGGGTTCATCCACACGAGGCTGACAATTTCACCAAGAACAAACTCGATGCCCTCAATAGATTTCTATCATCCGACGACAACTCGCATGTCGTGGCAATAGGTGAGATAGGCATGGATTTTTACAGGAACTATTCATCTCGAGAGTCACAGTATCGCACGTTTAGAGCACAGATCGAGCTTGCTATTGAGCATAACCTTCCGATAATCGTTCATGTGCGTGATGCTTTTGATGAGGTTTTCGATGCCCTCAGGGACTATTCAGGAGATGTCAAGGGAGTTTTTCATTGTTTTAGCGGAGGTGTTGATGAGGCCGTTGAGGCACTCAAGTTGGGTTTCTGGATATCTTTCGCGGGCAATATCACTTTCAAGAAGGCAGGTAAAACCCTCGATGTTGTTAGAGCTGTTCCCGATGATAAGTTGCTCGTTGAGACTGATGCTCCTTACCTCACCCCTGTCCCGTTCAGGGGTAAGAGGAATGAACCTTCTTTTGTGGTTTATACGCTGACTAAAGTTGCAGAATTGAAGGGGGCCGATGTGGAAACCATGGCCCAAATCACATACTCAAACGCAGTTGAGGTTTTCAAGATTCACGATGGAGGAGCATAATGGACAAAGAGACCAAGAGAGAGCTTGTAATATCCCGAATTAATGAATCCATAGAGGTTAAGAAAAAGCTTAACCCCGATGACCTTGTGAAGGCGTCGGGAATTATCTTGAACGCAATAAAAAATGGTCACAAGGTTCTTTTTTGTGGTAATGGGGGAAGCGCTGCCGACGCTCAACACTTTGCGGCTGAGCTTGTTGTAAGGTTTAAGAGGGAGAGGGCTGCCATACCGGCGATAGCACTCTCTTCCGATCCTTCGATCGTGACGGCGACCTCGAACGATTATGGGTATGAAAATGTTTTTGCGAGGCAGGTGGAGGCTTATGGCGTAGAGGGGGATGTTCTTGTGGCCATATCCACATCAGGCAGGTCGCCAAATGTAAATCTGGCAGTGAAGACTGCTGTCGATAGAGGGGTAAAGGTGATTTATTTGACTGGAGAGCGCGAGATTGAGGTTGAAGAGCTTTGTGACCTTGTGATTCATGTGCCGTCCAGAGACACCGCGAGGATACAGGAATCACACGAAATGATTGGCCATATAGTCCTTGAAATGGTGGAGGCAGAATTTGCTGAAAATGGCTGAATTTATATGTGTTGAGTGCCATTGTATATGTGTCTATTTGACTTGACACTGTTGAAAAACAGCCTTAATAATAGAAAAACTGATTATCCGAGATTTTACTAAATGTATGTCAATGGCGGATAAACAATGATTGCGGGCAGAAAAAAATGGAGGTTTGCAATGGAAGTGGCTGGAGCCATAGTAAAACAATTATTGAGAGAACAAGGAGGTAGTTGCATGTCAAAAGGTGGTGGTGGCAGCAGAGCCCCAGATAAAAGGAAGAAGAGTCTGTGGAGGCTCTTCCTGGTTGCAGGACTCTTGGGAGTTCTATGGACAGGGCAGGCAATTGCCCTTTCTGCTCCTGACTCTAACGGAAACGGATTGCCTGATGATAAAGACATAATGCTCGGCCTGGTGAATCCCGATGGGACGCCCTACACACCATCGGCAGCTCACCCACAGGGCGACTTCGATAATGATGGTGTTCCTGATACGCTCGAGGATGCGGATAGGAATGGTGTTATAGACAGAAATGAGACAGATCCGAGAAATCCTGATACGGATGGAGATGGTATAAAGGATAACGCTGAGTGGATGGGCGACACAGCTTTTACGGGAACTGTGACAACAGCAAGCCCTGATGATGCCGATGGCGACGGTATTCCCAATCCCCTTGATATAGATTCCGATAACGACGGTTTGCTCGACGGTCATTATTACGGTTACGATGTTCGGGAGGCCAGCGGAGTTAAGTTTACCTTCAATAATGGTGGCGGACATTACAAATATGAGTATGGAGCTGGTGGGACAGGCACGGATCCTTACAATGCGGATACAGATGGAGACGGTTTAGGGGACGGAGAAGAGGTTTATACTTATGCAAAATGGGATGTTGATCCTAAAAAAGAGGATACAGATGGTGATAAACTTAGCGATGAGCTTGAGATAAAGCTTGGTCTTGACCCGGATTCGACGGATAGCGATGGCGATGGAATCGACGATGCTACGGAGTGTGCTGATGATGCTGCTATTCTGGCGGGGACCGTTGCTTCCGGCGGTGCTTCCACTATGCGGTGGAATGGCACCATGTATGTTGACACTGTTGCAGGATTCCTCGCCGCTACGGATGTTGATAAGGATGGAGTTATCGATGCGCTCGATCCAGATGCTGACAACGATGGTATCGTGGATGGCGATAGCAGTAGCTATGCCCCTAAGGGTTATGAGAAGACGGATGATACGGATAATGACGGCGTTCCCAATTTCCGCGATATGGATTCGGATGGTGATGGTTTGGCAGATGGTTCAGAGGAGAATTTCTTCCATACAAGCGCTTACGGGTACAGCGATAACGACGGCGGAACAGGCGATGGCGTTGTTGATGAAAGTGAGATTCAATACAGGTTGAACTACAACAGTAACGATACAGATGGAGACAGTATCCCTGATTCCACTGAAGTAAAGCTTGACGATGGCTCCAATGTAACTGTTGTTACGGCATCGGGCCACAATGCATACCTTATAGATGCAACAATTGGCCCAAGTGATGCTGATCATGATAGCCTGCCCGATGCAAGGGATCTTGATAGCGATAATGACGGTTTGTTCGACGGTCAGTATGATCCCGGATGGACATACGCTGACGGTAAAAAGCCAAACGAATATACATTTCACACTAATTTCCGTAAGGCGGACACTGATGGAGACGGTTTAACGGATGGTTGGGAAGCTGGAAACGATCTGAATTTGAATTCGACAACAGGTTCAGGGTTTCAGCGGGTTAATCCTGATGCAGTTGATACAGATGGCGATGGTTTGTCCGACGAATTTGAGCTTGAAAATGGCTTAAATCCTCTTTCGACTGACACAGATGGTGATAGTCTTGACGATCTGCTTGAAGCTGCGAATGGAGATACGAGCAACCTGACCGACAGCAACGGTGATGGTGTTTACGATGGCGGTAGTATGGTTGATACAGATGGCGATGGCATAGTGGATGCGAGGGATATTGACAGCGATAACGATGGCTTGTTTGATGGCCAGTATGATCCCGGATGGAAATATGCCGATAATAGAGTGCCGAATGAGCATGAATTTGGTACGGATTCTCGTAAAGCGGACACGGATGGCGATGGTCTGACGGATGGCTGGGAGGCCGGCAATGACCTGAATTTGACTAATGGTTCTAATGCCGGGAATTTTGAGCGGGTGAATCCTGATTCTGTTGATACAGATGGTGATGGCCTTTCCGACGAATTTGAGCTTGAAAATGGCTTAAATCCTCTTTCGACTGACACAGATGGTGATAGTCTTGACGATCTGCTTGAAGCTGCGAATGGAGACACGAGCAATCTGACCGACAGCAACGGTGATGGTGTTTACGATAGCGGCAGTATGGTTGATACAGATGGCGATGGCATAGTGGATGCAAGGGATATTGACAGCGATAACGATGGCTTGTTTGATGGTCAGTATGATCCCGGATGGAAATATGCAGATGGCAGAGTGCCTAACGAGTATACATTTGGCACAGATTCAAGGAATCCAGACTCGGATGGTGATGGATTGACGGATGGCTGGGAGGCCGGCAATGACCTGAATTTGACTAATGGTTCTAATGCCGGGAATTTTGAGCGGGTGAATCCTGATTCTGTTGATACAGATGGTGATGGTCTGTCCGACGAATTTGAGCTTGAAAATGGATTGAATCCTTATGTGACAGATACAGATGGTGATGGCATTGACGATTTAACAGAGGCTTCCGATGATGCGACGCATAGCAATCTTATTGATGCCAATGGTGATGGTATTTACGACGGTGGTACAATGACAGATACAGATGGCGACGGCATAGTGGATGCAAGGGATATCGATAGCGATAACGATGGGTTGTTTGATTACAGTTACGATCCCGGATGGAAATATGCAGATAATAAGCTGCCCAACGAAAAGCAGTTCTTTGAAGATGATACGGGTTGGCCTGCTGATTCGGCGATAGCTGCGTCACGCAGAAGCGATTTTGATAATGATGGACTGACAGATGGTTGGGAGGCAGGAAACGATCTGAATTTGGCGGATGGCTCAAGTGCCGGACATTTTGAGAGGACCAACCCTGCAAAGCTTGATAGTGACGGTGATAGCCTTTCTGACACCCTTGAGCTTAGTCTTGGTCTTGATCCCTATAACCCCAATACGGACAACGACAGCATCTTAGTTACTTATGCGGTTATCGGTTCTGATACCGTCTGGATTGGTCATTACCTGCCTATATTTGAAGGCCCCGATGCTGATTCTATCTACTATCCGACGGTTGTTTCGAGCAACTATCATGGTAGTCATGATAGTTCGGTGGTCTTCAATGAGCCTGTCATAAGGGATTATAACAACGACGGGGTTCCTGATACATTCTATGTGGAAGTCGCTGCTCAGAACCACGATGGCATAGCGATGCCGGATCCATGGGATCCGATATGGACCGATGTGGGTCTGGATGATCCTGATGGCGATGGTCTGCCTACTGGCCTTGAAAATTACATAGGTACCAACCCTTATGACCGTGATACTGATGACGATGGTCTGTGGGATGGCGATGAATACATGCCCAATGTGATCGACCTTGATCCCGTGCCCAATGCGCCGAACCCGGCTGCTGGTTATGATTCTGCCGGCGTCTGGTATGGAGCATGGTATTCGTCCGATCCTCTTAACAGAGATACAGATGGTGATGGACTGGTTGACGGCTTTGTGGATGTCAACGGTGACGCTCAGTACAATCCTGCCGATGGCGATTCTGTGGGAGAGCTTACTCTTGGTTACGCATCATGCTTGTTCAGTGGGGCAACACCGAGGCATGGTCTTTACACCGGTAAGATGGGTGGATTCCTTGCTACTAATCCGAGAAATGTTGATACGGACGGCGACGGCATAAATGATGGTGCTGCCGTTGTCGATTCTGCCTATAGCGAGCTTATAGATAACACGAATGCGGATTCCTTCTTTGTGATGTATTGGACATTTGTTGATGGCTCCCTCGATTACGACGGTGATGGCATAATGAACGCCCTCGACCTTGACTCCGATGGCGATGGACTTAACGATGATCAGGAGATCCACGCCACAAGGTGGGCCAAGAAGGGCAAATGGGGCTTCAAGGCGAGCGCAGATTCCCTTGGTGGAACGAATCCTGGTGCACCGCTTGATTCGATTGTTTTCTATACCACAAGAGTTCATATTGAGCATTCGAGCTTTTCTTACATCTGGGATAACATTGATTCTTATTATGCATCCAGTAACTCTGACCATCTCGGTGGTCTTCCGCCTACGACATCTTCCGATGCTGACATAATGAGTGACCTGTCCGAGATGGACGGCTACTACCTGAATGGACCACAGGCTGGATTTAACCCATGTAAAGGATTCAAATGGGCGATGTACACACCTAATGATGCCGATAACGACGGATTGACCGATGGTATCGAGAGTTATGAAGGCACACTGCGCAATTCCGTGGATAGTGACGGCGATGGTCTTTATGACGGTGACGAAGTGGCTGCTGGCGATACGGTTTGGGTCCCGAGAAGGACCAATCCGATGAGCGATGATACAGACGGTGATGGTTTGCCTGATAACATCGAGCGCGGTGCTAATTCACCTATACCAAGCTCATTCCATCACTGGACAGATCCTCTTATGGTTGACACCGATGGCGATGATGACGGATCTGGATGCGGCTACGATGGCAATGAAGATGCCAACCATAACGGCGTGGTTGATGCCACCGAAACAGATCCGAGGAATCCCGATACTGATGGAGATTTCTACACCGATTGTATAGATCCTGATCCTCTTCATATTCAGGATACCGACCATGATGGTATAACTGATAATGTTGAGGATTGGTTCATTCATACCGACCCTAATGATCAGGATACAGATGACGACGGCCTTGCTGATGGTTACGACGATGCCGATGCAAGTCTGGATTACAGTGCTGGCGATCGTCCCGGTGAGTTTGGCTACGGCCACCTTTCCTATGATAACACCACAGGCCGCTGGACATGGGTTGTTGATGATTGGAACTCTGTCGCTGCTTCAAATATTGGTGGATATTCGACTGTGACGGAGCCCACACTGGCTTCGACCGATCTTGATAGCCTTCAGGATGGGACACAGCTTGGCCTTGGTGGCCCGATTACTTCTTCTGGCACCGATTTGGCTGTCTTCCGTGCCGATGCCAATACTACCATCGATGACGCATTGTTTGAAAGAGATACTGACGGCGACTATCTGGTCGATGGATTTGGTGAGGATGTTAACTACAATGGTCAGACTGATGCTGCTGAGACGGATGCTACCAATGATGACACGGATGGTGATAAGCTTGTTGATGGTTATGATGGCTGGGAGACAGTGTATGTTGGGCCTGGTGCGGTGGCAGGTGCATTGAATCTTGACACGGACGGAGATGGACTTCGTGACAGCACAGAGGTTGATAGCGGCATGATACCTGTTTACACGCATGCTGCTGTTGACACGGTAGGATGGGTGATATACAACGGTGCGAATGCTGGTTCAGACACGGATCTTGATGGAAGGGATGACAATGTAGCGGGCACAGCTGCTGACGATGCGGATGAGACAGGTATAGCTGCATCTAAGGACAACGATCAGGATGGGGATTATCTATTTGATGGAGTTGGTGAGGATTCCAAT
>WGAI01000064.1 GCA_015489175.1 Caldifarciminota bacterium
GCGTAAACCGCTATGTTCCTCCTGAGGAAATACTTGATCTGAACCGTGAAATGATCCACGGCGCGCGGGTCGTAGCTGTATCTGAACAACATGTTCGGCGATGGTCGGAACCCCACGGTAAAGCTGGTGTAATTTCCGCTCCACGGGTCAGCCTGCACCATGAACTCGGATATACCAATGCCGTAGGATGATAACAAGTTCCTTATCTCCCGGGATACCATGCCCTCGGCGAAAGAGAGCGCCCGTTTCCTGATCAGCTCGATGTCCTCCCTCTCAAGTTGGAGCTCTCCCAATGTTCTTCCGAATGCTATGAGTGACACTATGTCCAGCCTGTCCATTGGCGGCTCTGATGTCAGTTCTATATCAGGATGTTTTAATGTGCCAGTTATCATGATGGTGACTATTACAGTGTCGGCGACGACGCCTTCCGCTTTAAGGTGTATCTCAGGGTTCATAGTCGGGCCGCCTGCGAGCCTGACCCAACCTTCCGTTATGTCAAATTGCCTGTCAAGGTAGTAAAACTGCCCGTTAAGCACCCGAAATTCTCCTGTTGTGACGACATTCACTTCATCCTCTTTAGAGATCACGATGTCCATCGATAACTCCATCTCCAAGTTCGGGTTGTAGAAGAAAATGTTCCTATCACCATATAGATGGTATCTGAACCTGATAGGCGATGGCTGAGGGCTTGAAGAGGTCATCCCCCCACCGCCGAATGGGATGTTGAAGTGAGCTTCGTCCAGATTTATGTCTGCATTGATAAATACTTGAGGAACAGGCCCTTTGATGGTTAACACGCCACTGCCGATGGATGCGATCTCATGGGTAGGATACATCGGCACGCTGTCCAATTTGAAGGTGAAATCCGTCATAAGCTGGCGTCCGAAAACCATCTTGCCGTGCCCCTGAATCCTCCCGTATTGACCGGATCTGGCTTTGATGTCCGATGCCACAAGAGAATCTCCTTCAAAATCACCGCTGAATATGAGGTTCTGGAGGGGGGTGTTTGTGGATGTCAACAACGCATCCCTTATTATTGTTGTAAGCCTTCCGGTCATTATCGGACTTGAGAGTGTCCCACCCATGCGCACCCGCGACATGAAGTATCCATTACCCACAAGCATGAAGTCTCTTAGGAACGGCCGCAGAAGCGCCACATCGAAGCTGTCCGTGTCAAACGCAAGGTAGATGTCTCTGTCGGGTATCTCAAATTTGAACGGCTTGAGGGACAGGATTAAAGGCAGGAATCCCCTTGAAAACAAGGATGTTCCGTCTCCGAGACGAATGGATTTTATGTTCAGGATTGAGTCAGCATAGGTCATTCTGAACTCGATGGAAAGCCCTTCGACAGCTTTGCCAATCCTGTAAAGCATTTGAGATGTGTCAGCTACGACATGGGTTGAGTCAAAATTGCCTCTCACCGTGATACTCGGGCTTTTCAAGGTGTTCGTTATCTCTATTTTTCCGTTTAAATAGCCGCACAGCGAGACGAGACCTATTTCTTGAAGCTCGTAAAATGATATGTTTCTGGTAAAAAGACTTAACATCACCGTATCGGTCTGCGGGAAATAATGGAAATCGAATGCCATTTCGCCTTCGAGGATTGAGGTTGTATCGAGCTGCCCAAAAACCGTGTCGTTTCTAAGGTAGAAAATCAATGGAAACTCGCCAGTTCTGTGGATTGTGGAATACTGAAGGTCAAGGGAATCGATTGCAAAAAACAGATCATCGGTTTTTTTTAAGCTCCATCTGCCTCTCACCCGTGCATCCCCCGAATCGCTTATCACCAGATCAATGGTCCACTTATTGGTGTCACCCTTCAAGTGAGATGTTAGGACAATGTTCGGGATGGTGACCTTCTGGAAGGAGGTTTTTTCGGCTCGGAGCATCACACTATCCGAATTCACATGGAACAATACAGTGTCCGATGAGAACTTTTTTTTATACTTCAGGCCAACGGATTTGCCTGAAACAGCGAATTTCACCAGCTTTTTGCTGATGAATTTGACCTCACCTGTGCCAAACATCCACCCGTGCCACTTGTGTGAAATTCTTGTGAGGTCAAGCGTGTCTATCTGAAAATTGGCGTTTAGCAACTGGTTCTGAATGGTGTAATCGCCATAAGCTATGCCTTTTATGTGGTGATCGTCAATGGATAGCTCGTGAAACATTATTTTTCGAGTGGCTCCCAGCAGGCTTGCAGAAATAAACACATTGTGGAGCCACTGTTTTGGGGTTCTTACGCTGTCCATCGCGACCCCGATCCATAAACTGTCCGATTCTCCGTATCCCCTTATGAGACCCTCTCCAACAAACATGCCGTATCCGTTGAATTTCGTATAAACCGATTTGTTGGCTATGTCTATCTGAATGAAAGGGATTTGTATAACTTCCTTGAAGGGACGAGACATAACCACTGAACCGTATTTTATGCTGATGTTGTTGTTCGGCAGCATCGAAAATGCGAATTTGATCGTGTCAAGCTGAAATTTGGGAGCAGTTGCGCCCCATAGGACGAAATTCCCCGTTTTCGGTTTGGCCCTTGCGAAGAATTTCATCGAATCTATGCGTATTAAATCGTTTTCCATCCTAAAAATAGAGGCTGTTATGCTGTCTTTGCACATGAACCCGGATATTTTTTTGATGTTGATTAGACTACTTTTGAAATGCAGGACAGCGAACTCGCCCTTTCTGTTCATCTTGAAGATGCTGTTCAAGCCATCGAATTTGCGGTCTTCCATCGTTACCTCGCCCACATCTATGTGAAATCTGCCGTCGATGCCGTCCGTCCACAGGCCTATGTCCCCGTCTATGCGGTTTACTTCCAGGGTAATAGTGTTTTCTCTATTGATATTTATGCTTCCGTTTTCCAGAATTAACCTTTCTATAGATAAGATGTGCTGTGGAATGCCTTTTATCTGATGTTTTTCCTGTCGAGATCTGCTTGTTGAGGCATATCTGGACATGTCTAACGAGAAGTTTGAGACCTTGAGGTAAAGGATGTTGCGGTTGATTATTGATGAGATGTTGTATCTCACGATGAGGCTTTCGGCCTCAAATATGTCATCCGCCTTTATGTCATAAAAAATGAAGCCTTTGAACGGGTTTAGGGAAAAACTTGTATAAGAAACAGGTGCCCCGAACCCCTTTTGCAGCATTCGAGGCACCTCTTTTTTGATTTTGAGATAGATGAGACCAAAGAATATAGCGAGGATAAAGACGGTAGCAGCTAACGATCTCAAGAACCTGGACATACTGCCCAGCAGCAGATCATAATGCCTTCTCTATTTTGCGAAGGCACTTTGTGCATACCTTTACCCGTTTCTTTTTTCCGTTTTCGATAATTGTTACTTTGTGCAAATTGGGTCTCCATTTTCTGCGTGTAAGGTTGTGGGCGTGGCTAACTTTATTGCCGAATTGAACGCCCTTACCGCAAATGTAACAACGAGCAGCCATGTTTTTCTCCTCCTTGTTGAAAAAGCATTCAGAAAGGCCTGAGATTGGCTGTTTAGTATAAATAACTTACGAATGCGTGTCAAACGCAGCTGATAACGAAAAAGCCCGGACGGCTATGCCGTTCGGGCTTGGCATAGGATTTTGTCTGTCGTCCTTAGAACATGAGGATGAGTGCGAGCACGGCAAAGATGTCGATCACGATAAGGGTCACATTCAGGTCTTTCCACTTGCCAAGGAAGAGCTTTATCAGGGTGTAAGTTAGGAAGCCCCAGATAATTCCCTGAGTGATGGAATATGTAAGCGGAATTAGAATGAAGGCGACAAATGCGGGGATCGCCTCATCCATGGCTTTCCAATCGATGTTTCTGAGTGCTTGAGCCATAAACACGCCGACCATCAGCAGAACCGGTGATGTGGCTACTGCCGGAACGAGCGAAAGCAACGGGCTGAAGAACATGAACGGGAGGAACAGCAGGCCTGCCACGACTGCGGTAAGCCCTGTGCGGCCACCTTCCTCAACGCCAGCAGCGGACTCTATGTAAGTCGTGGCCGAAGATGTGCCGAAAAGCCCTGAGAATGTGGTTCCAAGTGCGTCCACCATAAGAGCTTTATCGACATTTATCGGCTGTCCGTTCTCATCTAAGAGGCCGCCGACCTGCGCCACACCAAGAAATGTGGATATAGAGTCAAACATGTCGGTGAACAGGAGCGTGAACACAGGCCCGATCATTCCCCATTTGAGTGCGCCGGCTATGTCGAGCTTAAAGAACACGCTGAGGCTCGGCATTTCGACAATCTTTTGCGGCACACGGGCTATCGGTTCCTGAAGCCAGCCAGCATTAACACCGATCAGGGATACTATGATGGCGATGATCGAGTTAATCACGATCGATAGCAGCAATGCCCCTTTTATCCTTGTCGATACGAGGATTCCAGCGATTATGAGTCCCAGCAGAAACAGGAGTGTCTGCGGGTTAAATCCACCGAAAGACACTATTGTGGCACCGTTCTTGATAAACCCAACCTCTGCAAGGCCGATCAGGGCGAGGAACAGGCCAATACCTGCAGCTACGGCGTAGCGGAGCGAAGCAGGAATTGCGTAAACAATCCATGTGCGCACCTTTGTAATGGTTAACAGTATGAAAATGATACCTGACACAAACACCGCTCCGAGCGCCGTCTGCCAGCTAACCCCCATTCCAAGAACAAGTGTAAATGTGAAAAACGCATTTATCCCCATGCCGGGCGCCAGTGCATAGGGCAGGTTCGCATAAAGTCCCATCAGTATGGAGGATAGCGAGCTTATGAGGACGGTTGCGAACAACACACCCGCAAAATCCATACCGGTTTTGGAGAGGATCATGGGGTTCACTATGATGATATATGCCATGGTGAGGAATGTGGTTATACCGGCGATTATCTCTGTGCGGGTATCGGTTCCCCGCTCATCCATCTTAAAGAATTTCCTCATGACAGGTCCTCCTGTTAGTTTTCAGGAAAAACATAAGTAAATCCTATCATCAATCTGTCGTTGCTGGATATGTATTCACCGCCTAAATTGTCATCGCTCAAACTCCTTGAACTGTTAATGAAATTGCTGTTTTTGAAAAATGTGTATCTGACCTCGACGCTGATGTCATCGGTTGCAAGATATCTGAACCCAAACTTTACCCTTATCTGGCTGCCTGGGTCCATGAACAACGGCACATAGGGCGGGGAATCGATTATCGCAGTCCGATAAGCCAGACCAATTCCTATCTCGGATCTGTTCATGGTTTTGTATTCAAAATCTATGGAACCTGTCCATGTATCGTTAAGCTTGAAATTGAATGTATCAAGCAGAAGCCCTATTGGGGTATCCCCGAACCTGAACGCTGGAACCATTGTGATGTCGGTCGGTCTTGACCATATTCTCCTTCTAACTCCAAGCCTAAACCTGCCGTTCTCACCGGCAGGGAGGGTAACATCAAAAGCATATTCCGAGTATCCCGGAAGTGTCATCAGAAAGCTGACCCCAAGTGTTTTCGTCACTGTGCCGCTGAAGAAAGCCGAATCAATCTCCGAGGATAGGAGAGTGTCGAGCGGGAAATAAATCATAGAAGAAGCATATCCGTAAAACTTTATCGGTTCATATCGTGCGCCGTGTAAGCCTATCCTCAACCGACCCAACTTGATCGCGGCTCCAGTGCTGAATCCAAAGGATTTGCCGTCCGCAGCGAATTCGCGATAGTCGGGCAGATAAGCGAACTGAATTGGCACATCGATGGAATCGTTTACCTGAGTGTATGGGATAACGGCGATGTGGCTCATCTTGAACGATGGCCTCGCGTAATCAACCGCAACTCCAAATGAGAATCGACCTATCTCCTTTGCAAAGCCAGCAGCAATCCCGTATCCACTGCCTTTAAATGTCCAATCAAAATGAGGCAATGTTTCGGATGGAAGGGTGTCGTAATACCCGATCGGGGTTGTGTAGAGGTTGAGATTGAAGTTCCTGTATCCGACAGGGTAAAGGCCAAACCCAAGTTTGCCGAAAGGAGTTGAGATATCAAATCCTGTCAATGCGCCCAGCGTGTGTGAATTCTGAGAGTTATGGCGATAACTGAGCTCATATCCCCCGTCGTATCCCATTATGCCGGTGTTGGTTCTGACTGACATCGACGGGAATCCGCCCGATATGAAACCAGAATAAGTGCCAGCACCATACGCCATGTAAGCGGGATTTGTGAACAGGTTAAGCCATCCGTCGGCGAGCAAATCAAAGACCTGAGGTGCCTGAGTGAAGTCCTGAGATACAGCCCTGCCGGGCAGGAAGGGAACTACAAAAGAAATAAGCAGCAATGTTATCAGATGAGGCTTTATTCCATTCATGATTTCAAAAATTATTATCCTGTCTAATCGAGCGGTATGTCAACAAGTCAGAATGAGACCGATACGCTATCTCCTATGCCTGATGGACAATGTATCGGTGATTGCCGATGTGTGCGCAGTCACCCATACGCCTGAGTGTAATGAGAAACTGCGAGGATAGTGGCGAGGCAATTTCATCCTCTGATCGCTGTATTTGCCATTGGATGTGGTGTCGATTCATAATAGCTCCATAAAGCTAACATGGAGGATTATCGATGCCGTTTGTCATACTTTTATCGTTATTGGCTGTCAATTGGGGGATTATGGATGCAGATGTCGAAAGCAAATCCGCATCCATCGAAATGGAAACCGAAAAGGATGGTATGGACTGGTTTTACAGGCAGAGGGCCTATCCACACGGTATTATTCCACCAGAGGCATTGCTTCGTGCGAGAAATGAGGCGGCCAGACTGAAGGCGGAGGACGACGGCAAACATGGACAATGGACGCTTGCTGGCCCGGTGAACATAGGTGGGCGGATAACGGCGATCAGCGCACTTCCGAACGGGAAAATCGTTGTTGGTGCGGCTGATGGCGGCGTTTTTATCTCCAATGACAGCGGTTACACATGGACACCTATCTTTGACACGATGATGTCACTCTCCATAGGTGCTGTGACGATAGACACTTCCAATAATGCCATCTATGTCGGGACGGGCGAGGCCAATTCGAGCGGCGATTCGTTCGACGGCAACGGCCTGTATGTTACCTTCGACGATGGTAACACATGGAGCCATCTGGGCCTCGACTCGACCGCCCACATAGCAAGGATTGTGGTCAATCCGTTGAACAATCAGGAGATCTATGTCGCAGCGATGGGGCATCTTTTCTCTACCGATACTACGCGCGGCGTTTACAAGTCCACTGATGGTGGTCAGACATGGCAAAGGGTTCTTTTCGTCAACGACACAACAGGTTGCATCGACATAGTGATAAACCCTCAGGACACAAATGTCATCTATGCGGCGATGTGGAGCAGAATCCGCACCCCTGAGATGCGGCGCGTTTCCGGAGTCGGGAGCGGCATCTACCGCTCTACCGATGGCGGCGCTACATGGGAGCGACTGACCAACGGACTCCCGTCTCAGAATGTGGGAAGGATAGGACTTGCGATAAGCCCCACCAACCCGAATGTCCTCTATGCCATAATAGCTGATCATCCGGGCTATCTGGTCGGCGTTTTCAAGACGACAGACGGCGGCGACACATGGTCCGAGACCAACGATGGCATTATCTCTGATCTCTTTTCGTCCTATGGCTGGTATTTCGGCCAGATCAGGGTGTCCCCGTCAGATCCTGACAAAGCCTATGCGATGGGACTTGAGATCTTCGTTACGACGGACGGAGGGAACTCCTGGCAGCAGCTGAGTGGATGGGATGTCCATGTGGATCATCATGACCTGTGGATTTCGCCACAGGACGACAACTATCTAATCGATGGCAACGATGGCGGGGTTTACATCGCAACAGACGGCGGCAACTACTGGCGCCATGTCGAAAACCTGCCGATAACTCAGTTCTACGATGTGGCGATTGACCCCAACAACCCGGTGCGGCTTTACGGCGGGGCTCAGGACAACGGGACTGTAAGGACATTGAGCGGCGGCATCAACGACTGGGATGTGATTTTGTGGGGCGACGGGTTCCTGCCGATGATAGATCCTCGAAATTCAAACATTGTGTTTGCGGAATGGCAATACGGGAATTTAGAGAAATCCACTGACATGGGTTACAACTTTTACTACTGCCTCAACGGAGTTAATTCTTCTGACAGGCGAAACTGGGACACTCCCTACGCCATGACGCCCTCCAATCCGGACATCATGTATTACGGCACATATCGGATTTACAAATCCATGAACGAAGCGGAATCGTGGACGCCCGTGAGCGGAGACCTTACAAACGGCCCGGGGGCTGGCAACCTCGTTTACGGGACAATCACCGCAATCAAGGTCTCGCCATCTGATCCGAACCGGGTTTATGTTGGCACCGATGACGGGAATGTGTGGGTGAGTCCCGATGCGGGTGGCACATGGGTGCATGTCTCGGACTCGCTGCCTGACCGCTATGTGACCGACATCGCTGTTGACCCTATCAACCCTGATAGGTTTTATGTGACATTTTCGGGATATGAGATCGACGATGATGCTCCATATATCTTTGTGACATCGGATATTGGAACTACATGGACGGACATCACCGGCAACCTGCCGCATGCGCCTGTGAACGCCGTTGAAGTTGACCCTGAGGACACAAATACCATCTATGTCGGCACGGATTTCGGCGTGTTCTACTCGGAGACAGGGGGCGGAAACTGGATGCCTCTCGGAAGCGGGATGCCTAACTCCGTGGTCATGGACCTTACGCTCGATCCTGGAAGCCGCACTCTGATCGCTGGCACGCATGGCCGCTCGATGTTCAAAATTTCGCTTACATCTGTCGAAGAGGATGAAAACCCGCTTCCACGCAACGGAAACGATCTTGCGATAAGTGTTAAAAACGGCATTGTCAGGATTTTACTCTCCCATGAGGCAGAAGAAAATGTCACTGTGAGGCTTATTTCGGTTGATGGCAGGGTCCTCAGGGAAACCCATGCGGCCGTCGGATCAAAAACAGTAGATATTTCGGCAACCAATTTGCCTGATGGTGTTTACATAGTCGATGTCAGGTTGGGGAGGCAAAGAACATCAGAAAAGCTTGTGATTTTGCGTTGATTTAACCTCGTTTTGTGTTGACCGTAAAAAGGGGGCTGACATGATCGGGGTAAGTCAACAGGTGCATCTGCTTGGAAAATTTGTTGTAATGGTAACGGAGCTTGCCATAATAAACGCTCTAATCGTGTTGGCGATCTACCTGATTGACAGGGCAAGGCCGGAGCCGATACTCGATTTGACAAAGGCGTTTTTCTACGGCGTGACAGCCGGTGGCTTGCTCGTATTGCTCTTCGGCTCAATAGCTTTCCTGCGGGGAGAGTGGCTCGGTTCCCCAATCTTGATGCTATCCTGGGAGAATTTCATCGAGGAGTTATTTAAGCTTGTGCCTCTCCTGATTATAGCCAGAAATTTCAAATATTTTGACGAGCCTGTCGATGGCATAATATACGCAGCTTTTGTCGGCTCAGGGTTCGCACTGTTTGAAGATATAGCCGTCTATGGTCAGCATACTGACATAGAAGTGGGAATAACCGGCGTCGTCATTGGCAGATCCATCCCTGGACATGTGCTTTTCACATCGATAACTGGATACTTCGTCGGAATGATGATGCTCAAGCGCGATCGAAAATGGGATGCCAAGCTGATCATTTACGGCCTTTCGCTGGCGACTTTGAGCCACATCCTGTTCAACCTTATGGCTGCGCTGTCAGATCAAAACATAGTGGCGGTTGGCCTTTATTCCCTGTTCCTGTCGGGTGTTGTTTATCTTCTTATCATGAAGGCGCTGCGGGCGGGGACCGAACAAGCTTTGCAGCTCAGGGTGCTGGAGTTAGGCGACGAATCCAAAGGATGGCACATGTTGCTCCACCTGACGGCTTCGATCGGCTATATAATCATCTGGATGGCTTTTATAAGCATGGTTATCCCATGGTTTAATTGAACCAAGTGGGCGGGGGCTTGGTCCGTATCCTCGCAATCCATTGTGGGATAGGTTGTTAAGCTGTGAACACAGCTGCAAAGGTTTGTTATGGAAAAGAAGCATAAACAAGGAGGGATATGATGTTGGTAAATCTTTTGATTGTGGTTGCGTTGATTGACCCTGCTATAAAACCGGACATCTTTGCCTATGCACGCCCATCATTGGGCACACATGTTGTCTCCATGCTGAATGCTTCAATTCCTGGTGAAGAGCCCAGAGTTCAGAAGGATTATCGTAAGGATTATCGTCTTTACCACACGGCGATGCAGGGGTTCGTCGGGCTCACCCTGTATTCGTGGCTGGTCCCCACAGCGCTGAACCTTGAAGATAAAACAGCCGCTGTGACGGGACTCTGGACGCCGGTTTTTTGGGCAGGTGGTCAATACATCATGGCGAAGGCGTCGGGGCGTGTGAGGCTCTCTCAGGTGTTGATGGCCGGGGCAGGAGCTTATAACGGCCTTGCTCACGGCTCCATGTTCGCCCCAACAAGCGAATACGATGACCGGCCGAAAGCAACATGGGGATTGACTTTCAGTCTGATGGAGAACATCGGGAACTTCTATCTCGCAAGGGCTACGAACCCCACACCGGGCGTGACCATCCGCTTCATTTTGCAGGGACTGAACGGATATGCACAGGGAGCCGCACTTGCTGACATCGTCAATAGCAGAGACGGTAACAATGTTATGGCTATGCATTCGATCATATCCGGATACGGCTCATATTTCGGCAGCCTTGCGGTTCAGGACACATGGACGACTGCGGGCGATGCAATTTTCGAGTATGTGTCTTCCAATGTTTTGGGCACTTCCTTGTTTCTGCTTTTTAGCTCAGAAAAAGACTATAACCCCAGGGCGGCAGCGACATCGTTCCTGATAGGTAACTATGCGGGTTACGCCGCGGGGCTTGTGCTGTCCCATGAGCGTGATATAAGCCTTGGGGGAGCACTTGTTACGCTTGTTGCTCCTTGCCTTTTGAACGGCCTGATACTCGGCACGCTTATCCTCACCGATGCTTCTCCTGAGACAAGCATGCATGTGATGGGCGTGCTTCTGCCTGTCACTGTTTACGGTATGTATTACATCCTTTCAAATAAAACCGAAATTGGAACAGGAGGTGAATCATGATACTTGGTTTGCCCGCTGATTTCGTTGTGTTGATCCTTTTGCCATCCATAATCATGTGGGTGATAGTCCTCATTTCTTACACGAAGGGTATAAAAAACAACGAGGAGGCTGAATGATGGAAAACATCGTGCTCAGCTCAAATGTGAAGCTTATCATGATGGCCACCTTCTTTGTTTATCTCGTCATCCTTTTGGGCATCGGATTCCTTGCCGAGCTCAAGTTTTCTAAGAGTTATGAGGATTTCATAGCTGCTGGCAAATCGCTTGGTGCATGGGTTACGGCCATCAGTGCTTCTGCAAGCGCTGAAAGCGCATGGGTCATGCTCGGCCTCTCAGGCAAAGGGTATCAGATGGGTTTTTCGGCCTATTGGGCTGCGCTCGGATGCCTGCTCGGATACTTCATAAATTCAATGTTTATCATCGTTAAACTTCGGAAGATGTCTGGCGAGCTTGGCTCATACACCCTATCCGATTTCTTTGAGGACAGGCTGAAGGATCAGAAACATCATCTCCTGCGTGTTCTCTCGGCGGTCATCATCTTCTTCTCGATGCTTGCCTATGTCATGGCGCAGTTCATCGGCTCAGGTAAGACCATGGCGGGCATGGGACTGACCAGTTACACGACCGGTGTGCTCATTGGAGGCATTGTCATCGGACTGTATGTTCTGATGGGCGGCTATGCCGCTGTTTCGTGGACAGACCTGCTTCAGGGGCTCTTGATGGTCTTCGTTCTTGTGGTCTTTCCGATAATTGCTGTCGTGCGCGCAGGTGGGTTCGCTAACATCACGAAAGCCCTTGAGCCGCTCGGTATGGCCACCGTTCTGCCCGGCAAAAATGCTTTGAGGGACCTGACATGGGGGTTCATCATCGGGCAGCTCAGCATCTCGATCGGATATTTCGGAATGCCGCATATCCTCATGAGGTTCATCACAGTTAAAAGCACTAAGGAAGCGCGGAGGGCGGCGTTCATCTCCATGACATGGGGACTTCTCGTCTTCTTCGGCTCGGTGACCCTCGGGATTGCGGCAAGGGTGCTCCTGCCGAACCTGAAGGATCCCGAAAAGGCTCTGCCGGCGTTCACCATTTTCCACTTTTCGCCGATAATAGCCGGGCTGGTTCTTGCTGCCATCACGGCCGCCATCATGTCAACGGCGGACTCTCAGCTCATGTATGCATCGACTGCTCTCGTTAACGATCTCTGGCTGAAGCTCAAAGGGAAACGCCCTGATCAGAAGACCCTTGTTATCACAACGCGGCTTGTAATCGTCACAATGGCCATCATTGCGATAATCGGCGCAATTTTGCAGCCGAAGGTTATCTACACCTTCGTGCTTTATGCATGGAGCGTCATGGGGGCATCGTTCGCGCCGATAGTCCTGCTGTCCCTCTACTGGAAGCGGTTTAACAAGTGGGGCGGCCTGACAGCAATGATCGTGGGAAGCGTGGTTACCATCGTGTGGCACAATGTAAAAGCCCTCAGTTCAATCATTTATGAGCTTGCTCCAGCCTTCACGGCAAGCCTGATTTTTGCCGTGATCGTTACATTGCTGACGAGCAAGAAGGAGACAGCTTGATCTTGATGGTGAGGGGGGCAAAAGCTCCCCTCCTTCGTTCTATAACCGTGAAATCACAGGAGGATAACGAATGAGAATTGGACTTGCACTTGGCGGCGGAGGGGCGCGCGGATGGGCTCATCTCGGCGTCATCAAAGCACTTGAAGAGATGGGCGTTAAGTTCGACTTCATCGTGGGAACAAGCGCGGGCGGGCTTGTCGCTGCACTTTACGCCTATCACGGCTCGGTCGAAAAAGTTATCCGTGAGGTCAAAACGCTATTGGATAGCCCGAAATACCGCAACCTCAAAATCGAGGATTTCTCGGTGGAGAAAGAGGCATCCCGAATCCGCAAGGCAGCAAACTCGGTCCGTGAGACATTCATGATTGCCAAAGGATTCGTCAACATGTCTTTGATATCAGGCAAATTGATAGCCGATTCAATAGCTGACCTCATACCTGACATTGACATCACAGACTTGCCGCTGAAGACAGCTTATGTCGCAACAGATCTCATTTCAGGCAGGGATGTAATTCTGGTTAAAGGCAGCCTGCGGCAGGCGGTTCAGGCGACCGGTTCCATCCCAGGAATCTTTCCACCCGTTCCGCTGGACAACATGATTCTGGTTGACGGCGGCGCCACGCAGAAGGTCCCGATCATGCCGGCACTTGCGATGGGAGCAGATGTCGTTATTGGTGTGGATGTTAGCAAGGGGATCGGCCGAAAAACCGAATACAAAAGCGCATTTGAGGTGCTGCTGCGCATAGATGCCATAACTTCTGACAGGTTGAATTACCTTGAGAAACTGATCGGCGATGTAATCATCCATCCGGATGTCCACAACATAGAATGGTATGAGTTTGACAGGCTCGATGAGGCCTATGCACTCGGATACGCTGAGGCTTACAAAAAGCAGGAATTGCTCTCGAAAATTCAGAAGACATCGCACATCATCGCCAAGAAAATCCGTCAGAAGCTCAGCGGTGTGGGCATAGATTTCGACGATTTCATGATATTTTATCCCGAAAAGTGATGCTATTCGAATACGCTTACCCTGACTATTGAATCAGGGGGTTCGCCCAAAAACTGTTCGATCAGGGCGAGATAGCCCGGCGGTATATCCGTTAGATACACCTCGAGGGTGCCTTTCTCCTCACCGTCGTCAAACTTTTGTTTGACCACCTTTGCAACCTCCTCTGATGGGTCAATTAAGGTGACATCGTCTCCCATAACCTTCCTGATGGTAGGTTTCAAAAGCGGATAGTGGGTGCAGGCGAGCACGAGTGTGTCGATCTGGCCTTTCAGCTGTTCGAGATACATTTCGGCTATGAGTTCGGGAATCTGGCCCTCGATAAGCCCCTCCTCGACGAGCGGCACGAACAGCGGGCACGGTTTGCCTATCACATGAAAATCGCCGTATTTCAGGATCTCCGATTTGTGTTTTCCGCTGCGAATCGTGGCTGTCGTGCCGATTATGCCTATTTTGCCTGAATTTGAAGCTTTGACGGCAGCCCTGACGCTCGGCTCAAGCACGCTGATGATCGCGGTTTCGGGATGCAGGGCTTTCAGGTAGTCGGATGCGATGCTTGAAGCTGTATGGCATGCGATGACGATCACATCCACCTCGCGCCTGAGCAAAAATTCGGCATCCTCAACGGCGTATCTTCTGATGGTGGCTTCGGATTTCGTGCCGTAGGGGACACGGGCTGTGTCGCCGAGGTAGATTATCGAACTTTTTGGCATAAGCCGCCTCAGCTCACGCACAACGGTCAGGCCACCAAGTCCGGAATCGAACACGCCTATCGTCGCCATGTGATCACCTCTCGTATGCCGATTTGAACCTCACGACGCCATCGGCTATGCCTCTTGCAATGCGCCACTGGAAATCAGGATTTTTGAGCTTTCTTTCTTCCACCGGGTTGGATATGAAAGCGGTCTCCACGAGGACGGCAGGCATAAACACCTTGTAAAGCACATAAAAGCCCGCCTGTTTGACACCGCGGTTGAGCAAACCGGTGCGAGCGACGATGCCGTGCTGGATGTAGCCTGCGAGGTCCTCGGACTCCTGGAGGAATTCGGTCTGCGCCATGTCGAGCAGGATGGCGTCCAATTTGTTGAGTTTGTCCTTGTTCCCGTTGTATTTCATGAAAGATGCGTTCTCCCGCATGGCTACCGCGCGCTCCCATGTCGTTTTCGCCGTCGAGAGGAAATATACCTCCGTGCCGCCAACGATGCTTTTACGGTTCCAGTTGCAATGGATTGAGATGAACAGGTCGGCGTGTGCGTCATTCGCAATTTTTGTTCTTTGCTCGAGCGTGAGGTAACGATCCCTGCTTCGCGTCAAAATCACCTTAAATCCGCGCTTTTGTAACTCTTTCTTCAGCTTTTTGGCTATCGCCAAAGCGATGTCTTTCTCCAGTGTGCCGTGATAGCCTATCGCCCCCGGATCCTTCCCACCGTGACCGGCGTCCACCACGATGGTCTTAATCTTGCGTCTCGGCGCAGCTCTCTCCCTTCGCGTGCCGGCCACACGGGATCCGCCGCCACCAACTCCACTTTTCCTGAAGAATTTGAAAACGCTCAGGGTGTCCGAAACCCGCTTGAACCTGTAGCCGACGGACTGGTAAAACCTGAACTTGAAGGCCACCCCGTTTCGGGCATGTTTGATGCGCGCAAATTGATAAAGTTTGTGGTCGCCTTCGATCCAGCACGGGCCGCCGTAAAAACCGGCTTTCACCCATATCTTAACCGTATCAGAGTTCGTGAAGACCTTGGGCAGTAATCCCTTGTCGTATGAGATTTTCACCACAAGTGTGTCGAATTTGTGCGTGATCAGAAACCGATGGATGCTCGGCTTGTAAGGAATTTCAAAAAAGTTGTGGTTAAGCACATCCCAGTAGATGTAGCGGTCGTATTTCTGCCACAGGATTCTGAAGGCTTGAGCCCAGAAATCGGCAGGAATTGCGAATTTTTTGATGTTGCCGCGCCTTTTGAGCACGATTGGCAGGTCGATCTTATTCCCATAAACGACCAGCTGCGAACTCACTGTGTCGATTGTAACGATGTTGCCATAGGGATCCGAGAGTGCCACGCCTCTGGACGAGATGGCGTAATCGAAGTCGAAAGTGTGTGCTATTTCCTGAACGGACACCATGTCCCAGCTTGAGAACATGGAATAGCGCACTGTGTATGTTTTGAAGGCGGTTATGAGCAACAGATTGAACAGAAACAGCTTCATAGTGACCTTTTCAATGCGGCTTTTGCTTCTCTTTCCAGTTCGCGCCTCTTTATCGTCTCCCTCTTGTCGTATTTCCGTTTGCCGCGCACAAGCGCCAGCTCAACCTTCACGAGATGGCCTTTCAGGTAAACCTTCAGCGGGATAAGCGTTAGTCCTTTCTCTTTGACTTTACCGATGAGCCTTTTTATCTCCCATTTGTGGAGCAGAAGCTTTCGGGGCCTGAGCGGGTCGTGCCCGAACTTACCGGATGGGTCATAAGGGGCGATGTTCATTCCGAGCAGATAGACCTCGCCGTCCTTGACATCGGCATAAGCACCTTTGAGCGAGACCTTGCCCTGCCGAATCGATTTGACCTCACTGCCCTTAAGTTCGATGCCCGCCTCAAATGTTTCGAGTATTTCGTAATCGAACCGCGCCTTGCGATTTTCGGCTATTTTTTTGATCACTGTTTGTGTCATTTTCCGTAGATCACCTCCAGTCTGTGCACATCACCGACCGAACCGAGCGGTGAGAACACATACATGACGGTGATGTCCTTTATCGCTCCCACTTTCACGCCGAAGTTCATGCCAGCGAGGATGTCTCTGCCCTGTCCGAGATGGTAACTTTTGCCTCGGGATTGGTAACCGAATTGCATCGACACGAATTTTTGAACCTTTATTTCCGAAGCGAACGACAGGTTAATCCCATAATCCAGCGAGTAATCAGCTCCGAATGCAACGCTCGAACCACCCTTGCTGCTCCATACCGCGCCCATCTGAAGCTGTATCGGCATGGTGGAGCTACCGGTATTGCTGAA
>WGAI01000065.1 GCA_015489175.1 Caldifarciminota bacterium
CAAACTCGCTTCCGGCAAATTTTCCGCTGGTTCTCATACCGTCACCCTCAACGCAAGCAAGCTCGCCAACGGCGTTTACTTCGTTCACATGAGATCTATCGACTTCAACACGGTCAAGAAGGTGATCGTGCTCAGGTGACAGCTTGCTAAGACCTGAGAAATTTCAGAGGGGGGCGAAAAGCCCCCTCCTTTTTGTTATCCCATAAATCGTGCAACTCGCCCGCCAAACGGGTCGATGTTGAGCTATAATGATAGCCAACTTTTGCCAATCAGGAGGGAAAAACATGGAGATGACGAAAGAGAGGGCACTCGAACTCGTTAAACAACATGTTAAGAAAAAGAATTTGATTAAGCACATGCTTGCCACAGGTGCCTGCATGAGGGCACTTGCTGAGAGATTTAACGGAGATCCTGACAGGTGGGAGATTGCCGGCATCCTGCACGATCTTGATTACGATGAGACCTACGACGACTATCCGAGACATGCGATCAGGACGGTCGAGATCCTTAGAGAGCTTGGCTACGACGACGAAAAGGTGCTGAACGCCATACTTGCACATGCTGACAAAAAGGAGATAGAGAACGAGTTTGAACAGGCACTTTATGCCGTTGATCCCACGACCGGGTTTATCGTCGCGGCGGCATTGATGCATCCCACCAAGAAACTTGCCAACATCGATCTCGGTTTCCTGAAAAGGCGGTTCAAGGAGAAGCGATTTGCGGCTGGCGCTAATCGCGACCAGATGAGGAGCATCGAGAAGATAGGCCTATCCCTTGATGAATTTTTAGAGATCTGTCTCAAAGCGATGCAATCCATATCTGAGGAACTCGGCTTATGAATTCGTTTCTTCTTGCTTTGTTCATAGCTGCTGGCCCCTCTGCACAGCAGTGGAAGCAGTTTAACCAGCTCGCCGAGAAATCTGATACGCAGAGATTGATCTCATTCGCTGATTCCGTTGTGTTTCAACAGCCTCCAAGACAGCGGGAGCAGTTAATTCGCAGATTTGCCTTCGCACTTATCGGTAAAAACAAAAACGAACTGAGCGAGTTGCTGATAAAGCATTTCCGAAAGAAGATGCACAATCCCTATATGCTCTCAGACATCCTTTACATAGTTTATCAAAGGGAGGGCAAGCAGAAAGATGCTGTTTATGAGTTTTTGAACTCCAGAAGGGAAGACAAAGCTCCTTCCCCATACCTCGTCCGACGGGTTAAGGAGTTCGACATGATGCTCTCGCCCGAAAAGGTGGATCAGATAATAATGAAATGGCAGAGGAGCCATCCTGAGACCAAACTTGGCTATCAGCTGATCGCTGAAAGGCTTTTTGATCGCGGTGAGAAAGAGAAAGCCATCGAGATTGCGGATTCCTTTGGTATCGATAGACTTTCGCTCGCCAGGATTGCGTTTAACAATCGCGATTACGAATATGCGTTGAAGCTCGCAAGCACCTATGGGCCACAGACCGTCGAGGCGATGTATATCGTTGGAATTTCATACCTTGCGCTTGGAGACACTTCTATGGCAATCCCATACCTCAGAGCCGTTGCAAAGATGGGAAAACTACAGGCGAAAAAGAAACTCATTGAGGTGGCGATCACGCTCGGCGATTCCGTGCTTGAGGGGATTGGGGCTTCGTCGAGGGAGATGTTGCCCGTGTGGTTCTGTAACGGGAATTGCGATAGGATAGTTGACCTCAAATTTCCCAAACCGGTTCCCGAGGTCTATTTCTACAAGGGACTGTGTCTCCTGGAGATGGATACGACGAGATCGGGTGCATTCGAGCTGTTCGATTCGCTTCTGACTGTGGCACCTGAATCCTCCATGGTTTTAACCACATTAAGGCTGAGAAGCTATGCGCTCATGAACGATTCGCTCACATTTTTCAGGTTGTTCGATGTGGAGAAAGCGGCAATTTGCAGAAGATACATCCATGCCCTTGACTCGCTGGACGCTATACTTGCTCAGGATACGCTCAGCCCCTTCATGCGCGATAACCTCAAAATCCTTAAAGGCACGATACTTTTGAAAATGGGGCAGGATTCTTCCGCGATTAAGGCGTTCATGGAGGTGACGGGCCAATACAGGCCGATGGCGCTGTGGTATGCGTTCAGGACAGCGCTTGGGACGGGCAACATGGAGCTGGCCCAAAGGGTTTACGATGAACTGGTGACAAACTACCCCAAATCGCCGTTCGCTCAGATGGCAATCGGCATGATGTGAGGTGAAATGCCATGAAAAGCAACACGGTCGATAAATTCATACTCGCCGCAACGGCTATCGGAATCCTCGTTTATTGGGGAATATTTTTTGCCACATTGGGGCTTCAGTCGGAAACCCTCTTTGCCAGAACGGAGCCGTGCTGGTTGAAGTGGGAGCTCTCGTTCCCTTTGGCTGACATCTTCTTTGCTATTGTGATGCTCGCGGCGTTTATCCTTCACCTGCGGAAGACTCCTCTTGCCTTTGCATTTCAGGCTGTGGCATCGGGCGGCATCATGTTCCTTGCCCTTATAGACATCACATTTTTCTTTGAAAACAGGCTTTATGTCGGCAAAGACGGGGTTATAGAGGGATGGCTCCATGCGTGGCTCCTGTTTGCCGGCATTTACCTTATGCTTAGCAGTATCAAAAAATTGAATTCAACAGGAGGAGAATCATGAAAGTGGCAATCGGAGCCGATCACAGAGGATACAGATTAAAATCGGCGATAATTGAATACCTTAAAGGTAAAGGCGTGGAGGTCATCGATTTCGGCACAGACACCGATGAGGTATCCGTGGATTATCCGGATTACGCCATCCCGGTGGCGGAAGCTGTGGCAAAAGGCGATGCGGATCGTGGCATACTCATCTGCATGACCGGAGTGGGCATGTCCATAACAGCGAACAAGGTCAAAGGCGTGCGTGCCGGCCTGATTTATATCCCGAATTTGACTGAGCTTGCGCGTAAGCATAACAACATCAATGTGCTATGCCTGCCGGGCGGCTATATGGAACCCGAAAAGGCATACACAGCGGTTGATCTGTTCCTGAACACGGAGTTTGAGGGCGGGCGGCACGAAAGGCGAATCTCAAAAATAGCGGATTACGAGGAGGAAAAGTGTAAAAATTCAGGCTGAAAGGAGCTCTGAGACCGTCTGAACATCCCGATTTATCTGCTTTTTAAGCTCTTCTGTTGATGGAAAGGTTTTCTCGTCCCTCAGCTTTTTGACGAATTCCAATCGGATTTTTTTGCCGTAAAGGTCGCCTGAAAACCCGATTATGTGTGCTTCAACGGATTTATCGGCATTCTTCTTCAAAGTTTTCGCATGTCCTATGAAAACAGCGGAGGGATAGCGGACGCCATCCACATAACAATTTGCGGCATACACGCCGTTGGGTGGCAATAGCTTATCGTTCAGAACTCCAAGGTTGGCCGTCGGAAAACCTATCTTGCTACCGAGATTTAATCCTCTGACAACTTTGCCGGTGACGAAATAGGGGTGCCCAAGGCACATCGCCGCATCTTCGAGCCGTCCTTTCGCAACAAATTGCCTTATCAGCGTGGAACTCACCGGAAATCCGTTTACGAAGATCGGGGGCACCACCGTGATGAACAAGCGCCATCTCTCTATGTTCTGCAACAGCAGCTGAGCGTTGCCCCTTCCGCCGTGTCCGAAGTGGTGGTTGTAGCCTATCACTATCCTTTTGCCGTTCAAGCGGTCGATGATGATCTCCTGTATGAAATCTTCGGCTTCGAGCCCGCGAATTTCGGGGAAATCGAGCAGCAGCACATAATCGATGCCCAGGGCGGCTATGATTTCCAATTTCTCCTCCATAGTGGTGAGCAGTTTCTGGTTCGGATTGAAAAACAGGCGCGGCGGCCTGCGGAATGTGACGAGCACGCTTTTCAGGCCGTTTTCCCGCGCCTGCCTTATTGTCTCAGAGATGATTTTCTGGTGTCCGACATGAATGCCGTCAAATCCGCCATCCGTTACGGATGTGCTGAATTCAAATTTGCCGAGCTCCTTGAGAGTAAGTATCTGCATAGTTATGGTTGTGGACTCAGGTTTTCAACTGCTCTGTAATCCTTTTGATCTCAATGGCTTTTCCGGTGCTATCGTCTATCTCAATGAACACGCCCTGCAGGGCGATACCGGATTTGGAGGGCTCCATCCTGTCAGCTATGCCTTTTGTGAACCTGTCGATCATAATGTTTTTTTTAACTCCTATGACTCCGTTAAGTCCGCCAGTCATACCGACATCCGTGATGTATGCGGTTCCATTTTCGAGGATCCTTTCATCCGCCGTCTGGACATGAGTGTGAGTTCCAAGGACTGCGGAGACACGGCCGTCAAGGAAATAGCCCATCGCCTGCTTTTCCGATGTCGCTTCGGCATGAAAATCGACGATTATCAGTTTGGTGTCGAGTTTTTTGATTGTTTCGTCCAGCACGCGAAAAGGGTTTTCGAGGCACTGCATGAAAATTCTGCCCATAGCGTTTATGACAGCCAGTCTAACGCCGTTGTCGGAAATGAATATCCTGTAACCTGAACCGGGGACGCCCTTAGGATAGTTTATCGGGCGAACGAGCTTTCTGAATTCATCGATGTGCTTGAATATCTCGCGCTTATCCCAGATGTGATTACCGCCTGTCATGGCATCGATGCCGTATGAATCGAGCTCTTTGTAGATTTTTTGCGTTAAGCCTGCTCCGCCTGCGCTGTTTTCCACATTGGCGATGATGAAATCAAGGCCGTATTCCATCCTGAGCGTGGGCAGAAGTTCGCGCACGGCGCGCCTACCCGGTTTGCCCATTATGTCTCCGATGAAAAGTATCCTGACCATTTAAAGTTCCTTTCATGTGGTCACTTGGCGTATTCCACCGCCCGCATCTCGCGTATGACAGTGACCTTAATCTGCCCCGGATACTCCAGTTCCTGCTCGATCCTGTGGGCTATTTCCCTTGCGAGCTCAAAGGCTGCGACATCCGAGACCTTTTCCGCCTCCACAACAACACGCAGTTCACGGCCTGCTTGTATCGCGTATGCCCTTTCAACGCCCGGATAGCCTGCCGCGATCTCCTCAAGTTTTTCGATGCGTTTGATGTAGGCCTCGAGGCTCTCCCGTCTCGCTCCGGGGCGCGCACCTGATATGGCGTCCGCCGCGGCCACGATCACGGCTATAACCGATTGCGGTTCGACATCGCCGTGATGGGAAGCTATCGCGTTGACCACGATCTCGTTCTCACCATAGCGTTTCGCCATCTGTGCCCCGATCAACGCATGTGGGCCTTCCTGTCCCTGCTCGGCCGTTTTGCCGATGTCGTGCAGTAAGCCTGCCCGTTTTGCGAGGTCAACATTTAAGTTCAGTTCACCAGCCATTATGCCGGCCAGTCGAGCGACCTCTTTCGAGTGCTGCAACAGGTTCTGGCCGTAGCTTGTGCGGAATTTCATCTTGCCGATTATGGTGAGGAGTTCGGGATGGACACCGCCGATGCCAAGCTCAAGCACGGTTTCCTCTCCGATCATCTTGACATAATCGTCGAACTCGCTTTTGACACGGGCAACAACTTCCTCTATGCGTGCGGGATGTATCCTGCCGTCCTGAATAAGCTTTTCGAGCGCCAACCTCGCAATCTCACGCCTGATGGGATCGAATCCGGAGATGGTGACGGCTTCGGGTGTGTCGTCTATGATAACTTCGACGCCAGTGGCAGCCTCAAAAGCCCGAATGTTTCGCCCTTCACGGCCGATGATTCGGCCTTTCATGTCGTCCGACGGCAGACTGACGACCGATACAGCGGTTTCAGCCGTGTGCACGGCGGCGCAACGCTGGATGGCGTCTGCGATGATCTCTTTCGCTTCCTTCTCGGCGCGCTCCTTCGCTTCTTCTCGAATTCTATACACGAGATGAGCTGCCTCATATCTCGCCTGTGTCTCGATGCTCCTCATCAGCTCAGCTTTCGCCTCCTCGCGCGTGAGTCGAGCTACTTCCTCAAGCTTGCGTGTCTCCTCAGCTATCAGTTCGTCAAGTCGGGTCTCCTTGGCATGCAGGATTTTCTCCCTTTCCTTCAGATCGCGCTCCAATTTATCAAGCTCACGTTCCCTTCTGCGCACGGTCTCAAGTTGCTTGTCGAGCTGGAGCTCTTTCTCATCAACCTGCCGTTTTAGTTTTTCTATCTCGCGCCGCTCAGCCTGAGTTTCCTGTTCAAAGCGTGCCCTTTCCTTGAACCAGTAATCCTTCGCCTGGATTTCCGCGGCTCTCTTTATGCTGTCCGCCTCTTTGTGGGCTTGCTCAATGAGATGCTCCACCGTTTCACGGGTTTCCTGAAGCCTTTTCAAATACGAGCGCTTAAAAATGTAAAATCCGATGATCGAACCTATTGTCACACCGGTAATTAAGACGCTCAAAAGTATCAAAAGTCCTTCTATCTCCAACCCAATCATCTGATTTCCTCCTTGTTGGACAACCTCTGGATGATCAACTTTTCGTATCCCACAGGTCTGGGTTCAAAAATCTTTTCATCCGCCAGTTCTTTAGGCATATAGGATTGTTCGACATGCCCGTTGACGGAGTGCGGATAGATGTATCCTTCACCTCTACCAAGTCGTTTGGCTCCAGAATAGTGTGAATCCCTGAGGTGTTGTGGCACCTCGAGGGCTTTTCTTTCTCTGACAAGTTTTCGAGCCGCACTCAGCGCCCTCAAAACGGTGTTGGATTTGGGTGCTGTGGCAAGGTATAGCACGGCCTCGGCTATTATCAGGTCACCTTCAGGGCGACCCACCATCTCAAATGCGTTTAGCGCGGATGCCGCGAGGACGAGCGCCTGCGGGTCGGCCAGCCCGATGTCTTCCGCCGAATGGACCAAAATCCTCCTGAGGATGTATTCGGGATTTTCACCAGCCTCTATCAGCCTGACGAACCAATACATGGCGGCGTCGGGATCGCTGCCCCTGATGGATTTTATGAACGCTGAAATCATGTCGTAATGTTCGTCGCCGCTCCTGTCAAAAGCGAATTGTCGCGTGAGAGCCTGATTAAGCAGATCAACGGTTATCTTACCGTTCTGCCCGACAGTCAGTGCCATAAGCTCGAGGTAGTTTAGAGCTCTGCGTGCATCGCCGTCCGACAAAGCCGCAATGCGTGCGAGCGCCTGCGGCTCAACATCCAGATTGAGCGAGCCAAGCCCCCTCCCCTTATCCGACAACGCCCTTCGCAATATCTTCAGGATGTCATCTTCGCCAAGTGGCTTGAATTCAAAAAGCAATGTCCTTGAAAGCAGGGCTTTAGACAATGCGAAGAAAGGGTTGTGCACGGTCGAGCCGAGGAATACGAAATGACCTCTCTCAACTGCTGGCAAAAGTAGATCCTGTTGCAGCCGATTGAACCTGTGGATCTCATCCACAAATAGCACGCCTTTCAGCGATTCTGCCTCGTGGATAGCCTTTCTCAATTCCTTTGGTGTGGATTCAGCGGCGTTGAAATGGATGAAATGACGCTTTGTCCGACGGGCGATTATGCGGGCGAGTGAAGTTTTGCCCGTTCCAGGCGGACCGAAGAATATCGCCGACATCAATTTTTCGTTTTCAATTAAAACCCTCAGGGGCTTCCCCTGGCCCAAGATGTGATGCTGCCCGACGAATTCATCAAGATCGGCGGGCTCCATCCTGGCCGCCAGCGTCTCCCCCTTTTTAAAATCAATTTCTCTCTGACCGAAAAGCTCCAATTTGATTCACCTCCAGATAATTTGGGATTAAAAGGACTCCCGGGGTGCCGCACCGAGATAACCCTATAAGGTCCGGGTAAATAAATGGCTGAGCTCAAATTCGAGCTCGCGTATAATCGATGTGTTGGCCTTAGAGCTATCCCTGTTAACGCACGCACACCCCAGGAGATAAATCTATTGTTTTTCATTATTTTCCTTTTTGAGTTCATTTGATATGCGCTGAGTTAATTGTTTAAGCTCAGTTTTAACCCTCTCAAGCTCTGCTTGCAAATTGTAAATCTCCTCCGCCAGATTTAGAGCCGTGTAAAGATAGGCACGCTCCTGGTCCAGCTGGAAGAAGGCCTCTTTCTGTATCTCGTGCAGCCTGCTGTTGATATGTTCCTGAATCCACTCCAGCACATCGTCGCCCAGGTCAGTGATTATTTTATAAGTCGAACCACCGATTTCTATGACCACTTTCCTCTGGTTATCGCTCATTTTTCAAGTATCTCTATTTTTTCTAAAGCCTTACGCAGTTTTTGTTCCACAGCTCCAACCCTCTCGTAAAGTGATTGTCTTTCCCTGAGCATCGCTTCAAGTTGCTGCTTCAGCTTTTCGTTCTCAAGTTTCAGCTCTCTGTATCTGGCTATCAGACTGTCGATTGTCTCTTTAAGCTCGTTTAACTCCTTCATCGTTTATGCCCCGAATTATAAAGCCTCTATCGATGAGACCTCTCACAAGCCTGTCGAACATGGCATCGACCTCTGTGTCCCTGAGCGTCTTCTCAGGATGCTGGAACGAGAGGGATATAGTGACGCTCTTTTTGCCTTTCGGCAACGGCTTGCCCTCGTAAAGATCAACAACCCTGAAATCGCTGAGATATTCCGGTCTGAGCTCCTCGATAGCCTTTTCGATCTCCCCGTAGTGGACATCTCGGTCAACAAGGATGGAGATGTCGCGTTTCACAGGCGGGAATTTCGGGATTTGAGTGTATCTGCGCATAGGCATCGGCAATTCCGTGAGCTCAACCTCAAGGGCAAACACCGGAACTTTGATGTCGAAATGTTTGAGGACATCTCTTTTGATCTCGCCAATTATCCCGATCTGCTTGCCATTGTGAAGAACAACGCCGCCCGGATACATGAATTTGATGTCGTGAGGCTTTGTCTCCATCCTGATTCTGAAATGTTCCTCGATAGCGTGGAGCGCAACTTTCAGGTCGTAGAAGTCGAGTTGTCTCTCTTTTTCTATCCATGAACCCTCTTTCGTGCCTGCCACTACGACGGAAAGCACCTCGGTCTCCTCAGGGAGCTCGTTCGGCCCGCGCCATTTGAACTTTTTGCCGCGCTCAAAGAGCCTGACTTCGCGGTTCCCGCGCCTGAGGTTTATTGATGTCGCCTGAAGGAGTGATGGGATAAGGCTCGGCCTTACGATGGAATACAGGTCGTTGACCGGATTGATGATGCGGACGAGGTCGTCCTCAGATTCGACGAAATATTTTGCGTCTTCGGGTGAAATGAACTCGATGGTTTTCGATTCGATGAAACCGGCCATCAACATGGCATCTAACACTGCCTCAAATGGGGTTCGCTCCCACTTCCCGACGAGCGATCCGGGTGATTCGAGCCTGCTCGGAATGTTGTCATACCCGTATATGCGGGCGACCTCCTCGACGAGATCAGCTTCTATGGAGATATCACGCCGCCTCGATGGCACAGTCACACTTAACTTCTTTCCATCTCCGCTTTTGTCTTCGACCTGAAAACCAAGGCCTTCGAGTATCGAGACGACGGTTCTGGGATCTATGTGGTGTCCAAGCAACCTGTCCAGATAGCTCTGTCTGAGCGTAATCGTAACGGGTTTGGGCAGTTCCCCGTGCACATCGTTGGCTGGCCCAACTCTGCCGCCTGCAAACTCTTTTACCATGCTGGCGGCGTAAAGGGATGCGAGAGGCGCAGCGTTTATGTCCGCTTTCCTCTCAAATCTGTAAGATGACTCCGTTGTGACCTTGAGGCCTGTAACCGCACGGCGTATGGTTGCCTGATCGAACATGGCGGATTCTATGAGGATGTTACGGGTTTCCTCTGTGACGCCCGTCTCCTCGCCGCCGATAACTCCGGCGATAGCAACCGGTTTACGGTCGTCTGCTATGACGAGTATCTGAGGGTCAAGTTCGCGCTCGACGCCGTCCAGACAAAGCAGTTTTTCGCCCTTTCGGGCAAACCGCACCACAATCCTGTCGCCTTCCAGCCTGTCAAGGTCAAAGGCGTGTATCGGATGTCCTGTCAGGAACAACACATAGTTTGTCACATCCACGATGTTGTTGATTGGACGCTGTCCAATCAGTGCAAGCCTGTATCTGAGCCAGTCAGGTGAAGCCTGAACCTTTACATCCCGGACTATTCTTGCCACATAACGGGGACAAGCCTCAAGATTTTCGATGTCAACCCTGTATGTCCCGATACCAGGCTCCTCATCGACATGGATTTCGGGTATATGCATCTCGCCGCCAGATTTGGCCTTTATGTCGTAAGCGAGTCCGATCATTCCGAGCAGATCGCCTCGATTGGGGGTGATGTGAATGTCATACAGGTAGTCGTCGAGGCCGAGGTATGGTAGTGGGTCGTCGCCCGGCTCAAACTTACCATCCTGAAGGAATATCACGGTTTCGGACTTGTCTGCGAGCCCCAATTCCTCCTCGGACAGGGGCATGCCGTTCGATTCCACGCCACGGATGACCCTTTTCTCAAGCTTCATGCCGTTTGGAAGCAGGGCTCCGGGCGCGCCCCAGATGACCGTTGCCCCTTCATACAGCCCCGGCGCACCGGAAACGACCGTGACTTCACCGTCGCCCACATTCAACACGGCGATTTTCAGGTGATCCGAATTCGGATGGTCGCTCAACTTGACTATGCGCGCCACCCGGACCTTGCTTTTCAATCCATCTGCAAGGTATTTGAAATCCTCAACTTCAATGCCAAGCGACTCCATAACCCCGACAAGCTCGTCAGGGGTGTAATCGAAATCGACGATTTCTTTCAACCAATTGTAGAGCACTTTCATGGTTAGAACTCCTTTAAGAATCTAATATCGCTTTCGTATAGCAGCCTGATGTCTTTAATTCCGAACTTGATCATAGCCATTCTATCAACGCCGAAGCCGAACGCAAATCCGCTCCATTCCTCAGGATCATATCCGACTGCTTCAAAAACTTTGGGATGAACCATGCCGCAGCCAAGTATTTCGAGCCACTCGCCGTTGTAATAGACGGAGACTTCAGCGGATGGTTCAGTGAATGGAAAGAAAGATGGCACAAATTTCAGCTTCGTCTTCGGGCCGAAAAGCTCTTTTGCGAAAAGCTCAAGTGTGCCCTTGAGGTCGGCGAATGACACATTCCTGTCCACATAGAGGCCTTCAGCCTGATAGAAGGCGGGAGCGTGGGTCTGGTCGAACGGGTCCAGCCTGTAAACGCGTCCCGGGACGAATATCCTGAGCGGTGGCTGCCTTTTCTCCATCGTCCTGATCTGCACCGGTGATGTGTGCGTCCTCAAAAGCATTTTGTGGTCATCTGTAACGAAGAGCGTTGACCACATGTCACGGGCTGGATGATGGGCGGGTATGTTCAGCGCCTCAAAGTTGTAGTAATCAGTTTCTATCTCAGGGCTTTTGGTGATGACCTCAAATCCGAGCCCGATGGCTATTTCGTTGAGCTCTTCGAATACCTGCGTCAGCGGATGCTTGTGGCCTGTTGAGATGGGTCTTCCCGGAAGGGTTATATCGTAAGCTTCTCTCTCGAAAGATGCCTCGATCTCCTGACGGCGAGCGGCGATAGCTTCACGCACCTCGTTTTTAAGCTCGTTTAATAACCTCCCAGCTTCCTTTTTCTGTTCTGCAGGAACCGATTTCAGGAGTTTGAAAAGCTCGGTAACCTCGCCTTTTCTACCAAAATAGCGGATTCTCAGCCGCTCGAGAGCGTCAAGGTCGCTAACTTCAGCAATAATTTGATTAAATTCCTTTCTTATTTGCTCAACCTTACTTCTGATTTCTTCCATCTAATCACCTCCTGATAAAGCGTGACAAAACAAAAAACCCCGATTGCCACAACTCGCGGGCACCGGGGTTAAAATTCCGGAAAAAACGATTTTGTTAGCTCTCTATCAAAGCGTTTTTAGCAGTTTCAGCAAGTTTCCTGAAAGCTTCGGCATCGTTAACAGCTATATCAGCTAACATCTTACGGTTTATAGCCACCCCGGCCCTTTTCAGGCCGTTGATAAATCGCGAGTAGTTCAACCCTTCCTCACGAGCAGCAGCGTTTATCCTGATGATCCACAGCTTGCGGAATTCCCTCTTTCTCTCTTTGCGATGTTTGTAAGCGTATTGAAGAGACCTTATAACCGCTTCATTGGCTTTCTTGAAGGTTGAATGTTTTTGACCATAATAACCTCTTGCAAGCCTGCGGATTTTCTTATGTTTTGCCCTTCTCGTAGTTCCAGTTTTAACACGCATTTGTTTTCCCTCCTAAATATTTAAGCTCCGAATTTCGGCGCAATATTATTGTGGATAAAGGGGATACAGTCAAGCAGAGTGGGTAAAAATGTAAATTCCGATATACCGCAGCAATAAAGATTGTGCCATCGCGGGCCTTTGACACGGAACGCGTGCATGCTATACTTCAGAACATCATGCCAAAATTTACCGTGTCGAATATAAGAGTTCTCTACCGCGATGTGTTAAAAATGTTTTCTATTTTTTTGTTTCTTGGGACGCTTGATGCCGTTTCTGTACAGTTTGGCGGGAGTTCAGCGGCATGGACAGGATATGGTTTTCGGGATGGCGTTTTTACTCTTGGCGGCACACTTCTGCCTCAATTTTTTGTGTCCGCTTACAGCAACAGCGTTTACTGCATAGATTTTGATGCGGAGTTACTCTCAAACCTTAAGGTCACTATCGGACACGACGAGCCCGTCACACTCAATGCCAGACTTTACAGAGGCTGGATACGACTCACCAGCGGCCAGCTGGAGTCAAGGCTGGGGTTGCAAAAGATAGCGTTCGGTTCCGCCACAATCCTGCGCCCCTTGATGTGGTTTGACACAATGGAGCCGGGAGATCCCATGATGATGACGGATGGCGTCTGGGCATGGCTATGGCGCTACTCTTTTCTAAACAACACCGAGATAAGGATGTGGATCGTTCGTGGCGACGGCAAAAGGCGCGGCATTGACCTGTATCCGACACGGGACGGGGCATTCGAGTATGGCGGCCGATTGCAATTTCCAGTTTTCACAGGGCAAATGGCGTTCACATTCGACCGCAGGAAGCCGCTTTTCACATTTGACACGAGAAACTCAGTCCACGAACTGAAGATTGCAGCTGATGGCAAATGGGATGTAGGCGTGGGACTTTGGTTCGAGGCAGTGGCAAAACGGCTAATTCCTGATGTCGCCGTTCTTCACTGGCAGAAGGCCTTGAGCGCTGGCGTGGATTACACTTTCCCCGTGGGCAACGGGCTTTATCTCATGGGTGAGTTCATGGTGATCGGAAACTCTCTAACCGATCTCTACAAAGTGGCAGCCATATCGGCCGACTATCCGTTAAGCCTCACCGACAGGATTTCGACCATCTACCTTTACGATGTCGAAAAGGGAATATTCTCAGTTTTTGTAAAGTTGGAAAGAGACTTCGACAGATTTAGTGGTCATTTAATGCTTTTCACAGGGTCGGGACAGTCGTTGTTTCTTCACAGCGATGCCCTGTCCGGGAACGGGGTTATGCTGATGTTGTCTCTGGATTTTTGATGTGTTAAACTGGAGGTATATGTTACGAATATGCCGTGGATTCTTTCAGAAAGAGATCGCAGTTCGTAGTAACGACTACTCTGGGATTGTGACTGCCAGTTTCTGACATGCTCAGAAACCTTATGGCGGAGTAGCGGAGATACTTGCAGGGAAAGTTTGAAAAAAGAAGCATCCGATGGTTTGCGAGTCTGAGTTAAGAGGGTAACCCAGGAGAACGCTTAAATTTTGGAAAACCTGCTCTTTTGAGAACTACTTTTTAGCATGCTGTATGGAACCTTGAAGAGATTTGCTTAATGGTCTGGACATGAAAATTAAATCATGGACAATCACAGTGCTTAACAAAAGGTGAAAAACATGGCTATCATAGAGACGAAGGACCTAACAAAAACCTACCGCATGGGGCACGCCACGATCTACGCCCTTAACAGAGTTACGCTTTCTTTTGAAAAGGGCGAATTTGCCGGGCTCATCGGCCCAAGCGGGTCCGGTAAAACGACTTTCCTGAACATGGTCGGGCTGCTGGACAGGCCGACAGATGGTCATGTGTCGGTAATGGGCAGGGATACGGGCGAACTTTCGTCTAAGGAGGCAGCGTTGTTCAGAAGGCTGCATATAGGGTTCATCTTTCAGACATTCAATCTATTCCCACATTACACAGCCTTTGAGAATGTGGAATTCCCGCTGTTGCTTCTGAAATTCGATGCCAGAACCAGAAAGCGGATGGTGATGGAGGCTCTGGAGATGGTCGGGCTTGCCGATCGCACAAAATCGAGGCCGTCCGAGCTTTCCGGAGGCGAATGTCAGAGGGTGGCCATAGCGCGTGCCATTGTCAAACGGCCGGACATAGTGCTTGCTGATGAGCCCACAGCCAACCTGGACGCTGAGAATTCCTACAACATCCTCGAGATCATGGTCAGAATAAATCGCGAGTTGAAAACGACTTTCATATTCGCAACTCACGATGAGAAGGTTATCAAGTATCTCAAACGGAAGATCACGCTGAACGACGGAAAAGTTGTGGACGATGTGGTGGTTCAATGAGGGGATGAACGCTATGTTTCTCCTGAAACTTGCATATCGAAACTTGGTGCGTGCAGGGCTTCGCACATGGCTAAACGCCCTTGTTCTGTCGTTCAGTCTGGTTACCATAATCGGGCTTCAGGGGCTTTACATTGGGATGGGGCGCGAAGCGGAGCGGATTGCGATCGATACGGAATACGGAGGCGGCCAGTATTGGCACAAAGCCTACGATCCTTACGATCCGCTTTCGATACCGAATGCTCACGGCAAACTCCCTCACCAGCTCGACAGCCTGATAGAGGCAGGCAGAGCCGTTCCCATCCTCATAGTTCAGGGGACAGCCTATCCTGAAGGCAGAAGCATTCCGTTGCTGATCAAAGGAATACTCCCCGAACAGGATGTTCTCCACCTTCCAACTGATTTGCTCAAGGACACGACTGACGGCATTCCCGCCTTTGTTGGCGAAAGGATGGCATCAACCATGGGTATAAAAGCCGGCGATTTTGTTACGATGAGCTGGCGGGATGTGAACGGGACATTCGATGCCGCTGATTTCAAAATCGTCGGGGTCATGTCAACGGTAAACCAGAACATTGACAGAGGTCAGATCTGGGTTCCCATCTGCACATTGCAACATCTGACAGGCATGGAGAGCGAGGCCACCATAGTGGTCGTCGCAAGAGGACTTAAGTCACCGCCAGCTGTAGAAAACTTTGATTTTAAAGACCTTGACGCACTTCTTAGAACCATAAAAGAACTTGTGAAGGTGAAAACTCAGGGCTCCTTCGTGCTCTACTTCATGTTGATCGCCATAGCGCTGCTGTCGATCTTCGACACTCAGGTCTTTTCTATCTTTAGGAGGCGTAAAGAGATCGGCACATTGATGGCATGCGGGTTCACCAAATTTGAGGTCGTTGTTCTGTTCACACTTGAAGGAGTGATGTATGCTGTGTTCTCGGTTGTCATCGGGGCGATCTACGGGATACCCCTGCTGTGGTATTCTGCGAAAACTGGCTGGAGCATACCCCAATCTGCCGCTGAAGGTTTCTCAATCGCCATCGGAAGAAAAATATATCCCACTTATAGTCTCGACCTCATCATCGGAACCGTGTTGCTGATATTCGTGATGACGGCGATCACAAGCTATTTGCCGACGAGGCAGATAGCCAGAATGAGGCCGACCGAAGCGTTGAGGAGTGGACTGAGATGATTGTTTTCCTTTTGAAAGGCATCGTAAGGGACAGGGCGCGTAGCCTCCTGCCGTTTGTGACAGTGATTTTGGGGGTCTCGATAACGGTTTTCTTTTACAGCTATATGCAGGGGGCATTGACCGAAACGATTGACTATTCTGCAAGGTTCTCAACGGGTCATCTCAAGATCACAACCAGAGGCTATGAGAAGGAGGAGGCGCTGAGGCCGCTGGATCTTGCCATCCTGAATGTGTCGCAGATGCTTTCTGACCTGAGCGCCGAATACCCAAATGTAATCTGGGATCCGCGCATCCAGTTCGGCGGCATCATAGACATTCCCGACAGTCTCGGAAACACAAAGGCGCAGGGGCCAATCTCAGGGATCGCAGCCGATATACTACCATCTGGCAGCGGTAGAAGGATACTTAACCTCGAAAACGGGATTGTCAGAGGTAGAGCGCCGCTGCATCCAGACGAGATTTTGATAACTGAACGGCTTGCTGATAGGTTAAAAGTTAGCATCGGCGATACGGCGACCCTCGTCACCACTGATATGTGGGGCGGTATTGAATTCAAGAACTTCATTATAGTCGGGACGGTAAACTTTGGCGTGGACGCGCTTGACAGGCAAACTCTCATCGCCGATCTGAGTGGCGTTCAGGGACTTCTCGGCCTCGACGACGGCGCCACCGAAATCATGGGCTTCTTCAAAGACTTCGTTTACCGCGATGACATTGCCCGAAAAATCGCACAGGATTTCAACAAAAAACATGCAGGTAAAGATGAACTCTCGCCTTACATGCGTGCGCTGAGCCAGCAGCCGGGCATGGAAGACTACTTGTCCTATGTGGAGAGCTGGTTGTGGATATTCGTGGCACTCTTCATCTTTGTTATGTCCATAGTGCTATGGAACGCAGGGCTATTGGGGACACTGAGGCGATACTATGAGATAGGCGTCAGGTTGGCGATGGGAGAGGACAAGGTGCATATTTACATGACTTTGATCGGGGAATCGTTTCTCATCGGCTTCTGGGGCTCGATCATCGGAACGGCAATCGGGATCGCCATCTCTTACTATGTTCAGATGCATGGCATAAATATCGGAGCGTTCATGAAAAATTCGACGATGCTTCTGCCATACATCGTGAGGGCAAGGGTCACGCCCGGCTCCTTTTGCATAGGATTTGTGCCGGGATTGATGGCGCCTCTCATCGGCACGGCCTTATCCGGGTTGGCCGTGTTCAAGCGCCAGACATCAAATCTGATAAGGGAGTTTGCGGAATGAAGGCACTTAAGCTGTTGATAATGGTAATTTTTGGTTGCCTGTGGCCTGCAATGGGCCAGACTGAGCCCAACGGGGACGAGATCCTGATAAAAGTCGATCGCAGCATGGCCTCGAAGACGAAAGTAATCGTGGCGAAGATGATCGTTCACGGCAGGCGAGCGTCGAGAAGCTTCAGAATGAAGGCATGGATAGAAGGCGACGAAAAGGCGTTTGTCGAGTTTCTCGATCCACCACGAGAGCGCGGCACAAAGATGTTGAAAATAGGTAAAAAACTGTGGATGTATAGCCCGTCCGCTGATAGGACTATCCTCATAGCGGGTCACATGCTCCGCCAGTCGATGATGGGCTCAGATCTATCCTACGAGGACATCATGGAGGACAAAAAACTGCATGATCTGTATCAGGCAAAGGTGATCGGTGAGGAGAAATACCTTGATAGGCCGTGTTGGGTGATGCAGCTTACTCCTAAAGTGAAGGATGTAACATATTACTCCAGAAAGATGTGGGTCGATAAGGATAGGCACATCATCCTCAAGGAGGAGATGTATGGGAAAAGCGGCAGGTTGCTGAAAGAGGCTTATGTTGAGGATGTTAAGGTGATGGGCGGGCGGTGGGTCGCAACCCGTTCCCTCTTCAAGGATGCCCTGAAAAGCGGAAAGGGGACGGAATTTATCATCGAGGACATAAAATTCGATGTGAAGATACCACCTTATATCTTCTCAAAGGCGGCACTGAGAAGGTGAGAGAAAATCCGAGCATAACCATGGGCAATTCTACCCTTGCAAATTGGCGTGTTTGGGCTAATATTTGCCTTTGTTAAAGCTTACAGGAGGTTCTTATGGCCATAGACAAAAAGCAATACAAAGACCTTATCAACATGGTGAATTCGCTGTTTGATAATGTATTATCCGAATTTTCTCCTGATGTAAGGGAAAAAATCAGGTCACTCGTTTTGTCAAAGGTCATTGAAGAGATGGAGGATCTCATCGGGAACTCACGCCCTCCCAACATGTTCCTCGTTGGCCGAAGCGGCCATGGTAAATCGTCCCTGATAAATGCGCTTGCAAACCGCCCGGTCGCCGTCACAGGGGATGTTAAGCCGACGACCGCAGAGGCAAGGCCATACCTGATAGTGTTTCCGGACTCCCATGCTGCGTGGAACATAATAGATTCCAGAGGACTATTTGAAACCATTGATGCATCTCAAAAATCCGACATCTCGCCGCTTGAACAAGCTAAAAAAGAGATCACAATGTATAATCCCGATGTCATAATGCATGTGATTGCCGCACCGGAATTGCGGAATCTCAGGCACGACATAGAGGCATTCAGAGAGATACAGAGCGCTCTGAGACACGAACTCGGGAATGTGCCGCCAACCATCATGGTTCTGACAAAGGTAGATGTGCTTGGTAACCCAAGAGATTGGCCTCCGGAAAAGAGCCAGTATAAAGCAGGTTTGATTTACGAGGCGTTGAGATACGCCGCTGAGAACATCATCGCCCTTCCATACCAGTTTGTGGATCCCGATAACCCGATAAAGGGAATTCTGTTCAAAGATTCTGTGGAATACATCGGCGTCATACCCGTGTGCGCTCTGCTGGATGAAAAGTGGAACATAGAGACGCTTTCTGAGCTCATCGGAGAAGTCCTGCCGCGCAGCGCACTGCTTGACTTTTTTCAGGCTCAAAAAAGAAAAGCCTTATTGAAAAAGCTGTCCACATCCCTGATCAAACGGTTTTCCACCATAGCTATGGGAATTGGGGCGATCCCTATCCCCGTGTCTGACATATTATTGCTTACCCCTCTTCAGATGGTAATGATTGCGCTCATAGGCGGCCTGTCATGCCGCAACCCAGACACCGGCACAGTCGCTGAATTTATGACTGCCGCGGGGATTAACACAGCTGCAGCGATGGGATTGAGGGCACTGGCAAGACAGCTTGTCAAGCTGGTCCCATTCCTAGGGGATGTCATATCCGGTGGCATAGCGTATTCTGGCACTTACGCAATCGGGAAAGCTGCTGAGGCCTATTACTTTGAGGATGAGGTCAAAAAACCGGAAGAATTCGAGAAGGAGGCTCAGGAGGAATACAACCAGTTAGAGAGTAAATAGGGCTTTCGGTGTGTTAGCAATGAAAAAGGGAGGGGTTTTAAAACCCCTCCCTTAAATTTTCCGGCTTGGAGATGGATTAGTAGAGCTCACCGGCTCCGCCGGGCATCTGCGGCGCCTCTTTCTCTTTCTCCTTGATTTCAGTCACGAGCGCCTCGGTGGTCAGGAGCAGCCCAGCGATAGAAGCAGCGTTCTGGATGGCAATGCGCTCGACCTTTGTCGGGTCGATGACGCCGGCCTCGAACATGTCAACGAACTCGCCAGTGAGTGCGTTGTAGCCGATGTTCGGGTTCTCAGCCTCTTTCTCCCTGACCTTCTCGACAATGAGATAGCCGTTTTCGCCGGCGTTCTCAGCGATCCAGCGGAGCGGCTCAATAAGCGCCTTGCGAACGATCTGGGCACCGATCTTCTGATCGCCATCAAGCTCTTTCTCCAGCTCGTCCAGTTTAGAGACGCAGCGGATGAATGCCGTTCCGCCACCCGTGACGATGCCTTCCTCAACGGCGGCTTTGGTGGCGTGGAGAGCGTCCTCTATCCTCGCCTTCTTCTCTTTCATCTCGGTCTCAGTAGGCGCACCCACATAGATTACAGCAACGCCACCGGCGAGTTTAGCGAGACGCTCCTGAAGTTTCTCGCGATCGTAATCGGATTTGGTCTCCTCGATCTGTTTGCGAATCTGCTCGATCCTTTTCTGGATATCCTCTTTCTTGCCATAGCCCTCAACGATTGTGGTGGTATCTTTCTTGACAATCACCCTCTTGGCACGGCCGAGGTCACTGAGCATGGCATTCTCGAGTTTCATGCCGGCCTCTTCAGAGATCACGCGACCACCGGTGAGGATGGCGATGTCCTCAAGCATCGCTTTCCTGCGCTCACCGTACCCGGGTGCCTTGACGGCGCAAGCCTGGAGCACGCCTCTGATCTTGTTCACGACCAGCGTTGCGAGCGCCTCACCCTCGACATCCTCAGCAATCACCATAATCGGCTTGCCCTGCTGAGCAACTTTTTCGAGCACAGGAAGTAGCTCACGGATGTTGGAGATCTTCTTATCGTGAATGAGAATAAACGGCTCCTCAAGCACACACTCCATCTTGTCGGGGTTCGTTATGAAGTAAGGGGAGATGTAGCCGCGATCGAACTGCATTCCCTCTACGACCTCGACATAGGTCTCGATGCCTTTGGCCTCCTCGATGGTAATGACGCCGTCCTTGCCGACTTTGTCCATCGCCTCAGCGATCTTCTCACCGATCTCGTGGTCGTTGTTGGCCGAGATCGCAGCGACCTGCTCAATTTCTTTGCGGTCTTTGACCTCTCTCGACATCTCCTTGAGCGCCTCAACGACTTTCTCGACTGCCTTGTCAATGCCGCGTTTCACCTCTGTCGGATTGGCACCAGCGGTCACCATTTTGAGGCCTTCGCGGAATATGGCCTCCGCAAGCACGGTAGCGGTGGTTGTGCCGTCACCAGCGACATCTGAGGTCTTCGATGCAACCTCTTTCACAAGCTGGGCACCAAGGTTCTCAAAAGGATCAGGAAGCTCAATTTCTTTCGCAACTGTAACACCATCTTTTGTGATAGTGGGAGAACCCCATTTCTTTTCAAGGATTACATTACGGCCAGCAGGGCCGAGTGTAACTTTAACGGCTTTGGCAAGAGCCTCAACGCCTCTCAGAAGAGCCCTTCTTGCCTCATCGTAGTATTTAATCTCTTTTGCTGCCATATCTTAACCTCCTTTGCGTTGGTTTTAACCTTCGATGATCGCGAGGATATCGTCTTCTCTCATGATAAGGTATTCCTCGCCATCTATTTTGACTTCACTACCGGCATATTTCGAGAAGATAACCTTATCGCCGACTTTGACCTCCATGGGGACCCTCTTACCGTTCTCGTCCACACGACCGGGGCCAACAGCGATAACTTCCCCCTTCTGGGGTTTCTCTTTTGCTGTATCAGGGATGATTATTCCACCTTTACGAACTTCCTCTTCCTCTATGCGCTTGACAAGAACCCTATCTGCAAGCGGTTTAACTTTCATCCTGGCACCTCCTTTTGTGGTGTTGGTTTCTCTCAGAATTTTCTAAAAGTTGGAGTATTTAATTACCTACTTATGCATCCCCTGTCAAGGTTGATGTTAAATCCAGTGTTAAAGAGTTACCGACATCGGCCAAACTCGCTCCCAATTTCAAAGTTGACTTGCTCATGGATATGCATTGCAATTAAATTCTGGAAATAATGGAGGGTTACGATGAGCAAGAGAGATGAGAAAAAGATCGTAAGGTTTGGACGGAAATTGCTTGATCCTGTGGTAAATCTGTTTGTGAGGCTCCAAATTCCTCCCAACGCACTTAGCATAACTGGCTTCGTCCTCACATTCATTGTGTCCTTCCTGTATGCAAACGGATGGTTCAGGTGGGCAGGGGTGGCTCTCGCTCTGGCCGGCATGTTCGACGGCGTAGATGGCGAAGTGGCGAGGAGGACGAACAGGGTCACGAAATTCGGCGCTTTCCTCGATTCTGTGCTGGACAGGCTTAGCGAGTTTCTTCTTTTCGGTGGTATGCTTTACTACTATCGGTTCAGCGACACGATGTTCATGGTGGTATTTTTGGCGATGGCATTTTCCATAATGGTAAGCTACACAAGGGCGCGGGGAGAGGGACTGGGTGTATCGGTTAAAAGCGGCATCATGGATAGGGTTGGACGATACATCTATCTGATTATTGCATCCATAATCGACGGCGGGCTGTTTAACGCACTCATGATCATCTTCATGATACTTACTGGATTGACCGTTGTTGCAAGGATTTCCAGACATTATAATAGGTTGGCTTCTGAAATTAATCAGTAAGAGCTTTCCTGAAACAAGCAGTGAGGAGTAGAAAATGAGCAAAATAAGGGTGGCTATTGTTGGTGTAGGAAACTGTGCATCAAGCCTTGTTCAGGGTGTGCATTATTATCGCAATGCCAGAGAAGATGAGTTCATTCCGGGAATAATGCATGTGGTATTTGGCAGATATCACATATCCGACATAGACTTTTGCTGCGGGTTCGACATCGCTGCCAGCAAAGTGGGCAAAGATATAGCTGAGGCGATTTTTTCGTTCCCCAACAACACATACAAATTCACCGATGTCCCGCCTACGGGTGCTAAGGTTTTTCGCGGCCCCACTTATGACGGGTTTGGAAAATACCTGAAGGAATATGTCGAGGAATCCGATGAAGAGCCCGTGGATGTGGCGAAAATTCTCAAGGATTATGATGCGGATGTGGTTGTCAATTATCTGCCTGTGGGCTCTGAAGAGGCGACGAGATTTTACGCTGAGCAGGCCATAAAGGCTGGAGCTGCATTTGTTAACGCTATACCGGTTTTTATCGCCAGTAATCCTGAGGAGGCCAAAAAATTCGAGAATGCGGGGCTTCCGGTGCTCGGAGATGACATAAAGTCACAGGTTGGAGCGACAATTGTCCACAGGACGCTTGCTCAGCTTTTCATCGACCGCGGCGTGAAGTTAGAGCGCACGGCACAGCTCAATGTGGGCGGTAACACGGATTTCATGAACATGCTGGAAAGGGAACGGCTGCAATCGAAAAAGATCTCCAAAACAAACGCAGTCAAATCTCTACTTCCTTATGACATCGGCGAGGAAAACATCTACATTGGACCATCAGATTATGTGGCGTGGCTGAAAGACAGAAAGTGGGCATACATCAGGCTTGAAGGCAGAACATTCGGCGATGTGCCGCTGAACATTGAGCTCAAACTTGAGGTCTGGGATTCTCCGAACTCGGCCGGTGTCATGATTGATGCCATTCGTGCTGCAAAAATTGCTCTCGATGCTGGACTTAAAGGTGCTATCACGGAGCCGTCAACCTACTTCTTTAAAACTCCTCCTAAGCAAATTCCCGATTGGAAGGCCAGGCAGCTTGTGGAGGAGTGGATTAAAAAGCACGGTGCATAATGTCAAGGTGGGGATTTTTCATAACATTTGAGGGAGTGGAAGGTTGCGGCAAATCGACTCTCGCGTGGAAGCTATACGATTATCTGAAATCCGAGGGCTTCAGCGTTGTTTTTACGCGTGAGCCCGGCGGGCCGCCCGTCGCAGAGGACATAAGGGATGTGCTCCTGCGACCCGATCGCAAACTGGAACCATGGACTGAAGTGTTTCTGTTGCTTGCGGCGCGCCATGAAAATGTGAAAAAGGTCATCTACCCTGCGCTCACAAACAGCTCGATCGTTATCAGCGACCGATATGACGATTCTACTTTCGCGTATCAGTGCTACGGCAGGGGATTGCCTTACAAAATAGTGAGCCGTTTCAACAAATTTGCTACAATGCGAATTAAGCCTAACCTGACATTCCTCATTGATTTGCCTGTTGAAAAGGGTCTTGAGCGGATAGGTGCAGGAAACATGGACAGGATGGAGCAGGAAGCCATTGAGTTTCACCGCAAGGTGAGAGAAGGCTATCTGAAACTCGCTCGCAGGGCAAAGAAACGATTTTATGTGCTGGATGGGCTCAAAACGCCAGAAGAGCTTTTTGAACAGGTAAAACAGGTAACTATTGAAAGATTAAAACAAAAAGGACCAATTGGGAGGTTCAAAGGAAAGGCATGATAACCATGAAGAAGAAGGTTCTGGCACTCATATTATCGCTCACCCTGATTCTTGGGGTAGCCATAGGGAGGCTGTCAAGTCAGCCGGGGGGCAAGACACCCGGTCTATCCACGATGCTCCGCATGTTCAGCTATGTGCTCACGATTGTGCAGAGGAACTATGTTGAACCAATGGAGCCATCGGATCTCGTAGTGAAGGCGATAAAGGGGATGGTATCCTCTCTCGATCCGTTCTCGGTGTTTATGGAACCTGAAAAGGCTGAGAACTTCAAGATACACACATCGGGCAAATTTGGCGGAGTTGGCATGACAGTTGGCATAAGGGATGGGTATCTAACGGTGATCTCACCTATCGAAGGCACTCCAGCTGAGAAAGCAGGGCTTAGAGCGGGCGATAGAATTATCAAGATCGACGGGCAACCGACATGGAACCTCACTATAAACGAAGCTGTTGAGAAGATTCGGGGGAAGCCCGGAACGAAGGTGACGCTCACCATACTTCGCCCTGGCTTCACAGAACCATTTGATGTTGAGCTGACCCGTGCGATAATAACAATACATCCCGTCACTTACTACCACCTGTTTAATGGCAACATCGGCTATATCAGATTTGTGACATTCAGCGAAAACTCATCGGCTGAGCTGATTTCGGTTATAGACTCGTTGAAGAAGCAGGGGGCCAGGAAATTCATCCTCGACCTCCGTTCCAACCCCGGCGGTCACCTGCGTGAGGCGGTTAGAGTTGCAAACATATTCCTCAAAAAGGGCAATCTTATAGTGTTCACAAGGGGAAGAAACGCCGCCGATAACGATAGGTATTACGCCCAGATGCCGCCGGTCATTGATACCACAGCACCGATCGTTGTGCTTGTGGACGGTGGCACGGCCAGCGCATCCGAGATAGTGTCAGGTGCCATACAGGATTGGGATAGGGGGCTTATCGTCGGTGATACCACTGTTGGCAAGGGCTCAGTTCAGAGGTTGTTCCCTGTCGGCAACGGTTACATTTTGAAGCTGACGGTCGCCAGATATTACACGCCGTCAGGCAGATGCATTGACAGAATCACATGGAACAGACAACAGTCCGCTCCGAGAATTACCGTGCCGGATTCTGTTAAGGCTAAAGAGGATTCAACAGCAAATGACACGACAGATACCCTGATTTACTATACCAAAATCCTGAAACGGCCGGTCGTGGGCGGCGGCGGTATCATCCCTGACATCATCATCGAGAACGAGAAGGCTTTACCGATAGTTGTCCGTCTTGTTGCAAAGGGATTGTTTTTCAAATACGCCGTGAAATATTGCGAGGATCATCCTGAGCCGCCGAAAAATTACAATGAGCTTGAGATAACCGATGCAACAATCGAAGATTTCAAGAAATTTATAAAAGCTAACGATTTTGAATTCAGAAACTCAGAATTTGAGGAAGCAGAAGAGCAGATTCGCAAAAAACTGGCGATGGATATTGCCGAGGATTACTGGGGTTCAAAGGGCAGATATGCTATTTCGCTCAAATACGACCGTGTCTTCCATAAGGCGCTCGACATTATACAGAAAGCGAACGCTACCGGGGATCTCTTTGAAAATATATTGAAGAAGAAATAGAAAAACAGGGGCAGGGAAGCCCCTGCCCCTTATCCTGCCGCAATGATTTACCTGCTTACTGCTATTTTCTTTTTGGCCTCCATATTTTTTGCGATGATTGGGATCGGCGGAGGAGTGTTTTATACACCGCTTCAGATATACCTCCTCAACATCCCAATCCAGAGCGCTGTGGCGAACAGCCTATTTGTGATCATCTTTGCTTCACTTTCAGCAACAAGCGTTTATCGAAAAAATCAGAAGGTTGATTACGCACTCGGTATTATTCTCGAGGTGAGCACGGCAACGGGGTCGTTCGCAGGCGGATACATCTCGGCTTATATCTCTCAGAAGGCCATAATCGTATTGCTCGGCGCCGTTTTGCTGGCGGTCGGCTACATCATGATAAAAGGCTGGAAGAAAGATGCTGGCATAAAGTGGCATGTGCACATGCTCGTCATAAGGCGCAAATTTAAGGGCAAGGATTACGAAATCCCGATGTTGGTTGCCGTGCCTGTTACATTTCTGGCTGGAGCTGTGGCGGGATTAGCCGGGATAGCCGGAGGCACGATAAAGGTTCCACTGATGGTGCTACTGCTCGGAATCCCGATGGACATTGCTGTTGGCACATCATCGTTTATGATAGGGATTACCTCCCTATCGGGTCTCATTGGTCATCTAATTCACAAACATTTGATGTTGAAATTGGCTATACCATTCGCGATAGCTGTCGTTTTAGGCGGCAACATTGGTGCAAGGATTGCCGTCAATCTCCATTCAGAAAAGCTGAAAAAGATATTTGGATGGGCGCTCCTTTTAATTGCGCTTTCCATGTTCTGGAAAGCCATGAGGATGTGAGGGCAGGGCAAGATCGCCCCGCCCCTAAGCTTAGTCTCCCATGTGTTCGGAAGCGTATTTGAGTGAGTTTTTGATCATGATGTAGGTATGGGTGGCATGCATCGGCGGGAATTCGTCTGATGGATATCCTGGCACATCGTCAAAAATGCTGCCAGAATGCGGAATCCCAAGTCTTTCGAGCGCTGCAAGGAAGGCCTGAGTGTGACCTGTTAACAGGAGCTCGTCCTGCCTGCCACAATCTGCGTAGAATGAAAGTCCGTATTGCCTCACCGAATCGATGTTCTCCTCAAGCAAAGTCAGCGGATCGTGGTATGGCAGCCAGATGCTGTCCCATACCTCGTTGGGCATGGCATTGACACCGAACGGAAGCCTTACTCCGACCCATATTCCCATTCCGATTTCCCTCAAAGGCACTTCATACCCAAGCGTGTCGAATTGAGAGAGCGGAGCAGCTTTAGGGGAATAAGCGGCTGCCATTGCGATCAACATCGTCGTAAGAGGGTGATCTGGGCCGAGATTTTGGACCATCTCGGTTACTGAGAGCGTTTCGGGCGGGGTTTTGCCGTTCTCGGCGTAAATGCCAAGTATTAGGTCGGAATAGGGAGGTGCCACCGTTGACCTCATCAGGCTGTCGAAACACAGCACACCCGAATGCAGTCCTGCAACTCCAAAGACATCGGGGTGTTTTATGGCGAGCTTGGCCGCGCCGTAGCCCCCCATCGACAGACCGATTATGGCGCGATGGCGGTTGTCAGGAATTGTCCTGAAACTGCTGTCGATGTAACTCACAACCTCCGCCACGATGTAGTTCTCGGCCATTCCGAAGATGTCGTTGCCGCCCGGCGGGTATTGTGAGTTTGTGTAGAATGTGCCGCCCAACATGCTAAATCCGCTCGGCATTACAACGATCATCGGCCTGATTTCGCCTGATGAGATGAGGTAGTCGAGGATCCCTTTTATGTCCTCGATGTCCTGCCATGTCCTGTGGTTGCCGCCATATCCGTGCAGCAGGTAAACCACAGGATAGCTTTCGCCGGATGTGTCGTATCCGGGAGGCAGATAAACGAGGGCAAAAGTGTCTCCGTATGAGTTCATAACAGGATCCATAGAGTGTATAGGGACCTCAAGGAGCGCTCCCTCCTTGACCTGAGGGCCAATGATTTCGTCAGTCTTGCTGCAATTTATGCCCATGAAAACCACTAACAGGGCTATGAACAAAGCCATTGCTTTCCTTTTCATGATTTGCCCTCCTTAAAATTTGTAGCTAAGTCCGAGGCCGGCGGCCGTCACGGATGATGCGTATTTACCAGGCATATTCGGGCTTCTGTAACTATAATCGGCTGCTCTTTCGACCTCTCGTGATGCAAGAACCATTGCCTCAACATTCCCCGACACGGCCACATGCTGTCCCATCGGCAGCGTGAACCCGAAATTGAGGCTGAGTTTGTCGCCCGTGTCCGGAATCAACGGAGTGAAAGTGGAATCCGGTATTGGAGATGCCTCGTAATAGGCGCCGGCTCTGAGCTCGGTGTTTCCCAACCTGTATGAACCTCCAAGGGAGAGCTTTACCGTGTTTTTCCAGTAAAATCTGAGAGTTTCGGCGTAAATTCGCTCGTTCATTATGACCAGACTGTCAAAGTTGACAGGCACATCCTGAAGCACTCCGTGCCCGTTAACTTCAACGCCAAACCCGACGGTGAGTTTCGGGGATACCCTGTAAGCGACATCCGCGCCCGCGGTCCACGGCAATGGAAGGGCGGTCGAGCCATTGCTGAACGAGGGTATCGTCGCACCGCTGAAAATGAAAGCGAGTGCGGTGTCGCGCGAGGCTATCGCATCGTTTCTGGGCAGGTAAAGGACCACCGAGTCCTGTCCGTCAAGCTTGATGGAGCTGTAAAATCTGCCTGATACCCCGAACTTCAGCCTATCGCTTGCCTTGAATTGAGCGCCAATCCCGACGCCTAAGCCCATTCCGCTCCCGGACAGCTGGATGTCAAGAGGCCACAGCCTGTATTGGATCGGCAGACCCACAGCCATGGAGTCACTGGCGGCAGGATCCACAAAATCGACCCGCCTGAAATAGAGGGATGTGAAAACCGGGCCTCCCGATAAGCCCACCGAAAGTTTGTCGCTGAGCTGTTTGCCGACGCCGAACCATGCGGCTGTAATCTTCAGGTCGCTGACCCAGTCGTGTTTCGGGAATTCGGGCGGATGAAATGATGTGTCGCCGGTGATGTAGTAGCCTATAGGCGGATCGTAGAGGTCATAGGCGGCTCCAAGCCCGAACGGGGCGAAAAAGGAAAAACCGTAACCGTCGATAAATCCCTGTCCACCCCCATGATAAACTCCGAAGGCCGGTATCGTGAAAAGCTGGTCTCTGGCATTGACCTTGTATCTCATAGAGTATGGGCCGTCATATCCGAGTATTCCTGTGTTCGGTTCGTATGATGCTTTTGGACTAACAACCGAGATGTAGAGCTCGACTGAGGTGGGCGCCGTCCCGGCGAGGCCGGCCGGATTCCAGAACACGGCATCCCAACCCGCAACAGTAGCACGGTAGCCACCACCTGCCATGCTCAGTCCTCTGGGCCCAACACCTGACAGCATGAACCCGCTCGCATACGCCATGTTTGAGAAGCTGAGCAGGACAAGCACGGATAAGAACCTCTTCATGTTTTACCTCCTG
>WGAI01000066.1 GCA_015489175.1 Caldifarciminota bacterium
GTCAGGTGCGAGAACGATGAGGACACATCCAACAACGCTGAGGAGATCGGCATAAGCATAGGCGTTTCCCCTGTAGTCATAAACGAAATAAGTTATTCAGGACCGATCGAATGGGTTGAGCTTTACAACCACGGCGAAACTCCTTTCCCTATGGGCAAATTGATGGTTGTGGACAGGGCTGGAAACCGTTCCGATCCCATATCGGATTCGACTTACCTGCAACCTCACGGATACATTGTCCTCTCGGGTGATACATCCTTTAGAACGGCTTATCCCGGCGTGGATTGCCTGTGCCTGAGCGAATTCCCATCTTTGAACAACAACGGAGACGATGTCATGCTCATGGAGGCTTCTGGGATACTGCTCGATTCAGTTCCTTACACTCCGTCGTGGGGCGGGCGCGACGGGAGATCCATAGAGCGGATTTCGCCGGAAATAGTGGGTTGGGAGAAATATAACTGGTCGGAGAGCGAATCGCCTGACGGAGCGACGCCTGGCGCCCCCAACTCAGTAAGCCACATAGTAGAACCGCCCGAAGGCAAACTGTTCGCGATCCAGAAGACAGCCTTAAACCCGCATCGAGGCGACGAGCTTGTTGTCACATATCACACCGATGCGATACCGCTGAAGATCACGATAAAGATCTACGACGAGAACGGATGGAAATGCATGGAAGTCACAAGGGAACATCCTGCACAAAAGGGCGAGGTGGCCGTTGACATTTCAGACTTGGAGGACGGCCTCTATATCCTCTATTTTGCCCTTGCCGCCTCGAACGGCAGGACATACCGGGGGAAACAGACATTCAGCTTGATAAGGGAATAGCTTACAGAAGCTTATCCAGATGAATCGTAATCGGTAGATAGTTAATGTTGAACCTAACAGCCATTCTGTTCCCTTTGAAGTATTCGCCGCTCATAAAGGTCGCCTCGAGGCCACCCTCGAAATTGAGCTTTTCGCTTTTCCGAAAAACATAGAAGTGGATGGAGTTTCTAATGTCGAAATAATAATTAGGCTCAAATGGCTGCTGTGTGCCTGCCCCTGACCTCATATCAAGCTGAGTGTGTTGCAGGAACTCGTAACCCACTCTGAAACCTGACACACTATTGAGCCCAACATCTGTAAATTTGAAGAAGTCGGCGGTAAAATCGTTGCATCCCGGGCCGCCCCAGAAACCGATCGGATAGCCGAGCACCTCAGGATTGGATTCGTAATTGCTGTAAAAATGTGGGTATGTCCACGGATTTATGTGAGTAAACTCCACTATTAGATCGGACACGGGGATATTGAATGGATTCAGAATATGAGCGCCAACAAGAATGCCATACTTGCTGGGTAAATCTGATGTTACGATGAAATCGTCATCAAGGAACTCGGCATACACCTTCGCTTTACCTTTCAGAAACACGGAGATATCCATGCCACCTATCAGATTGTCGGAGTTGGACTCTCCACGACGCTGGACAATGTAGTAAAGGTCGATCGGGTTTATGTATTTGAACGGGTCACTTTGAGCCCATATAACGCCTTGATTGAAACCAATTTCAAATAAATTTTTGTATTTGAGAACAAGTCTTTGATATGCAAATCGCTTCATCTTTATTGTGTCTGGAAATAGCCCATAAGCTGCCATGAAAACTGCATATCTGTTGTGAAATCTAAAGTTATAAACATAATTCAACGGCAGCGAGTAACCCGACAGGAAAAGGGAACTTCTGAAGCCCGGTCCAAGCCTGACAGGGAATCTCCCGATGGCAAAATCCACGAAGGAGCCGTTGTAATGCAAAAAGGACATATCCGTCCTGACATCGAACAGGTTGACATGACCAATAGGAGGCTGGGCGTCAAAAGTGTAGAGTTTAAAATCCGGGTTTATAAGGGGATCGTAAAACCTGAATGCTACAGAATGGTATCTCTGCTCGTTAAACAAAGCTGTTGAGTGGTAAAACTCGATTTTGCCATGTCGCCAGTAAGCTTCGCCATAAAGGTGAAGGTAGTTTTCATAATCGTATTTGCCTTCTCGATCAATCTCATTATCGCGTGTGAAAAATCCCCAGTCCCTAAACAGAAAGCGCAAAAAAATATTGGGTTCATTACGAGAATAGATGGAAAGGGAGGCTACATCGTCTGCTAAAATCGGCTTTATGGATGTGATGAAGTCAGCTTCCCCTTCAATCCTTGCCCTTTCAAGCAACAAGTAGTCAATGTTGAATTCCCGCGTATCAAATGCGGATCTAAATGGCATCCACATTGAGGACAAGACGATAAAAACGATGATCATGCTCACAACCTCCTTAAAAATAAAGCACTCGCTTTAAAGCGAGTGCTTGTCAAACCGATGTTTAAGGTGCATGGTGGTGGTTTCAGGCAGCAGATGATTCTTTCTTTTTAACAACTACGACAACTTTGTTATCGTAATAACCACAATTAGGGCAAACTCTGTGAGGGAGTTTTGGGCTGCCACAATTGGGACAATACGAAATTCCTCTTAATGTTGCCTTGTAATGCGTCCTTCTCTTTCTTCCTCTGGCCCTCGAATGTCTTCGTTTTGGTGCGGGCATCGCAATCTCCTCCTTATCTTCTGTGGGTCACAGAAGATACTGCAACCTGCTGTTTTTTTCAACTTTTACTCTTCAGGTTATCCTTTGATAGTGGTTTATTATAAGGGCATTTTCGAGGGTAGTGCAGTTGACAGGTATCTTTGTCGCAGTTAATAATATGCGTCAACTTCAGCGGGGCGTAGCGCAGCTTGGATAGCGCATCGGCCTTGGGAGCCGAGGGTCGGTGGTTCAAATCCACTCGCCCCGATTTTGCCCCCGTAGCTCAACTGGATAGAGCATCGGATTTCTAATCCGAGGGTTGGGGGTTCGAGTCCCTCCGGGGGCGCATATTCAGGGTGAGCGTAGCTCAACTGGTCAGAGCACCAGACTGTGGATCTGGGGGTTGGGGGTTCGAGTCCCCTCGCTCACCCTTTTACTTTATCCGAACAAACTTAGCACTTGTCTCCCCGATCTTCAGGATATAAATCCCGGCTTTTAGTTGTGAGATGTCTATCACAGGCATGTCCGCGCTCACATCTCCCCGCATCACAATCCTGCCATCAACATCGTAAATCCTGAACCTTTCGGCAGAGCTAAGCCCTTTGACTTCAAGCATATCTCCTCTGAGTATCGCGCGAACCGGATCACCGCGCACATCGTCACCCTCATCGATCCCGTAATTCAATGAATCCGGCGGCACAGCTGCAAATATCAGCCGCTTTCCATCGTGTAGCTCTCCCAGCATCGTCGAAGCGTACTTGTTCGCAAATTTGTATAACAGCCCACAGTTATCCACATGGCTTCCGATGCCTATCGTCGCAAAGTTTTCGGATGAGTCAACATCGGCTATCTGATTGTATATGAACATGATCGGATCGTGCGCTGTGGATGCCCCAGGCCGGAATATGGCTTCAAACTTCTGAGTGACTTCAGGGTGTGAGAATTCGCGCATGTCCTTCCACTCCACTATGAAAAGTCCGTTGCCGGTGTCGTAGTAGTAATAAACATGCCCATCAACAAGGTGATCCCAGAAAGGTGCAATCAGGTAATCCGGCATCGAGGGCGAAGGTATTGGCCAATTTCGGTAATAGTAGAGGTCGGTGGAATCCATCGCTATCCAGCCATAGCGAGCTATTGTGATCCTGTTGAAACTTCTTCCGTAGAAATCTATGGTCAGTCCATCGGGCAAATCCACCACCGCAAGCCCCACTGGATCAAATTGAACCTCTACCGCACCGGGAAGCGATGAGATTTCCATCCACGAATTTATCGGGAAAAGTGCATCCCCCGGTATGTTAGCATCGACCTCAGGCTCATACAGCCAGTATCCATGACAGTCAGGACCAACAACTGCCGTTGAATCCAGTGCCCCGACAGCTATCCAGTGCTCCCATGAGCCGATAAAATGGTCACATCTGAGCTCCACCCTCAACATGCCCGTTCGGCCGGGCACAGCGTTTCCATTTATGGTCATTGGGATGACGACTGACTGCGAATCACCGACGGCAAGGGAGCCCAACTGGACACATGGTGAATTCGAGGCATAAAGAGGATGCTCTCCGAGACAGACCTGCCCGTCCTCCGCTGTTTCATGTCCGTTGTTCTTAACGGTTAGATTAAGCTCAACATTCTCTCCGGGATCAAGATATCCATTTCCGTTGCCGTCATTGAACTCTATCGCCGAAGCCGACAGAACTGGAGCGTAAACTATGGCGTCAAAACCGCCGAAAACGCTGTCTCCACCGGCATCGACGGCCACCGAAAAACGCACTGGCAACATATCTGGCACGCTATCAGAGAAATGAATCTGGAAGCCACTCACGGTAAATTCACTCTGAGGCTCAACCGTGCCCGAATACTGGCTCTGCCCCTGTATTACATCCGCCAGTTCAGGCTCATGTGTCGAAAGGCTGACGCTCGGATTGGCCAAAGCGGATGAGCCCATATTTCTCAGCGTTAGCGATAGAGAAAAGGTCTCATCGGGATTTACAAAGCCGTCTCCGTTACCCTGCTGCTCATGCCACAGGGCGGATACGACGGCAATTCCACGCGCTATATCCACCTGCACCGAATCCACGAACGGGATGCGGTCAGGGGCCGAAACCGTGATGTAGACCCATTCCGTAGATGCGACAGCAGGTATCTCGTAGTTGAGGTTTGCCTCACCGCCGAATTCAACGCTACTGACCAACAAACTGTCTCCGAACATGATGCTGATGACAGCTGTGTCGGAGTTGAAGTTCACAGTGACGGTGTTCGAGCCCACATAAGGCTCAAAACCTGATGTCTGTGCCACTATTGGGCTCGGCACCTGTGTCCAGACACCGAGAGCTGGGTCACCGAGAACGGTGTAAACATGAAAATAGAACTCAACCTCCATTCCGGGTGAGGAATAGTCGGGGAACGACCGTATGAGGTTCATGAGGCCGGCGACTGCGGCTGGCCTGAAGGCCGTTATGCCCCTGTGATACAACGCATCGAATATGCCGGCATCGATGGCATTGTTCCATTTGGTGTGAGTGAACGGATCAGAAGGGCCGAGGAAGGCAGGCCCGCCTTTCGGGTTCGATGGATTTCCAGCCCTTATCCATGCTTCGCCGAAAGATGGATCAGTTGTGGAGGCAAAATTGCCAGTGCCACAGCTTATGCTGAACATGACAGGCAACTTCCAACCGTTGTTCAACATCTGGATATGGTCCCTGTAAAACTGTGGATAGACCCAACCAGTCGAGTTCGACCATCCGCGATAGTTGACAACAGCAACGCCTTGATTTATCGAATTCACAATATCCGAGAATGTGCCGCCGTGAGTGATGTTCCAGAAAACGGTATCAACCTGCATGCCCATCGCCTGCAGGTCGTCCATTATCCTGAGCTTTGTCAGTTTCGTAGTGTTAACCGTGTCGCTACCATGCACATAAACTCCGGCTATCATCAACGCACGGTTAAGCCAATCGCTGCCGCCGCGCATCGGGTCAGACTCGTAAGCTATGACCTTGGCGATCGCAGTCTGCAACTCCATAGTGTTATCAACGGCCATTCGCCCGACCATAACCTCAGGCAGATAGTCATTTCCAACGAGCATCCCGTAAAACGCATCGTCGGTCGCATCGTGATAGGAGAATGTCGGCATCTGACCGTATAACATGGTGTTGTCCCCGACGAGCAAGAGGTATGTCAGGGGCACGCTCCACGACCGGTAAACCTGCCTGACAAAATCCTTGATCTGTTCTGCGGTCGGATTGTTGGAGATTTCGTAAAGTCGCACGACGCGAACGCTGTAACCCAGCTGCCTTTTCCACTTGACGAGCGGCTCAAGAACCGAGGCAAGGGAATCGTGAGTCACTATCAGATAACCGCCTCTAACCCACCTCTCAATCCGTTGCACGACAATATCTCCGTTGAGAAAAATGGACTCATAAAGCGGCAGAAGATCAATGCTTTCGGTGCGCCTGCGCAAAAATCTGCTTCCGTGGAAACGAAGCACCACTCTGCCCTTCGTGTAAGTAACTTTCTTCCCCTTCAACATCCTCACAGGGTTGATTCTGACCACTCTGAAATCAATAGCTCTAAACTGCATCCTATCGAGGATCTCAATCGGCGCCTCGGCATGGCCAGACCGAGATTTATCGATCGTGATAACCGAGTCTTCGGCAATTAGTTCCCAGCCCGCCACATCGCCATCAATCGGGACAACTATGAGTTCGCTAAGCTGCGCCCCATTGGGCGAACTAAACTCAAAAACGAGCTCACGGCTACCTGAAGCCACCATTTGAACAGATGGTGCTTTTGCAGCAAGGACAACCATCAAAAATTCGATTAACATGTGTCACCTCCGTGGAGTTGGCATGAAATATGCAGAAATTATATTGCTTTCGCACGCTGGAATTGATTTAATAAAACAGGGAACCATAAGGGACAGCTTAACTTATATCCGCATATCATCAGCCACTTCGCTGTTCATTGACCCTCAGCGAAGTTAACTCTATCCTTAGACTATGGCATTGAAAATATCCACGAAATTCAGATATGGCCTCAGGTTGATGATAGAGCTCGGCAAAGAATACGGTTCTGGTCCTGTTTCTATAAAGGAAATCGCCCGAAGGATGGGGGTTTCCTACGAATACCTGAAAAGAATAGCTCTATCCCTCGAAAAACATGGGCTTCTCGTCAGCAAAAGGGGACAGTCAGGCGGCTTTGAACTCTCAAAATCGCCTGTTGAGATCGATGTTTACACCATTTTTCTTGCCTTCATGGATGAGCTGGCACTGACCGATTGCCTGCTGTCTGAGGACTATTGCGTCCTCGCAAAAAGATGCGCTGCCCGTGAACTCTGGCAAGAGATCAACGAACATCTGAAATCATTGCTTAAATCAAAGACACTTCAGGATCTCGTAAACCGCCAGATAGAGCTCGACAAAAAAATTAGATTTAATCCCGCAAAAAAACTTTAACTTTCCCGGAGGTCCAGCCATGATCATCAAAAACGGCCTTGTAGCCCTTAGAGGGCTGGATGAGCCTTTGAAACTTGACATAAAAATCGAGGACGGGAGGATAAAAGCTATCGGTTCAGATCTCGGTCAGAACGACGAGCTTTTGGACGCCAGCGGCCTACTGATAATCCCCGGAGGCATAGACCCACATGTCCATTTTGACGACCCTGGATACACGGACAGGGAGGATTTCCTTCACGGGACATCTGCAGCAGCAGCTGGTGGCATAACCACCATAATCGATATGCCGTGCACTTCGGTTCCGGAAGTAACATCACTCGATAATCTCAAAAGGAAACTCGATGTGATCGCTCCGAAAGCCATCGTTGACTTCGCGCTGCACGGTGGCGTTTCTGGTCAGCTATACGAATCCGGGAAATATGCCCAAAACATGGAGGAGATGGCCGAATATGTCACAGGATTTAAAACCTACTTCATTTCCGGCATGGACACATTCCATCGGCTGAACCATTTCCAATTCCGAAAGGTGACCGAGGTGGCTGCTGAACTCGAAAAAGTCATCTTGCTCCATGCAGAGGACTATGACTATGTCGTCAACGCCACGGAATACGCAATGAAGTTAGAAGATTCTCCATACAGTTTCTACCTATCGCGGCCGGAAATTGCTGAGATGATCGCCGTCGCAAACGCCGCAATCATTGCCGAGGAGACGGGCGTCCAGCTCCATATCGTCCACATTGCGACAGCCCACGCCGCGGCCATGATTCACGATTACGAAAACATAACATGCGAGACCGAACCTCACTACCTCGCTTTTACCCTTGATGACTTTATCGAAAGGGGCTCGATACTGAAAACTGTGCCAATTGTTAAGTCGAAGGAGAACAAACCTCTGCTGTGGGATTACCTTGCAGATGGGACAATAGATTTTGTAGCGTCAGACCACGCACCAGCGCCAAATGAGCAAAAATTCAGCGGCTCAATATGGACTGACTACGCAGGCATACCGGGCACTCAAACCCTGCTACCTCTCGTTTTCTCACAGGGCTACATGTCAGGTAAGCTATCACTCAGCAGGTTTCTGGAAGTAGTCTCCGAAAATGCGGCAAGGAGATTTGGTCTGTTCCATCGCAAAGGCTCAATCGATATCGGGAAAGACGCAGATCTCGTATTCATAGACCCTGACAAAGAATGGGTTTTAAACACTGAAACTGAATTCTTTTCAAAGGGCAAAATAACTCCGTTCGAAGGCATGAAATTTAAGGGCACAATCGAGATGACCATGGTCAGAGGAAAAGTCGTTTACAAAAGGGGCGAAGGCATAAAGGTCAATCCCGGTTATGGGGAATGGATAAAACCCGAAAGTTAAACCTGTGGCGGCTTAAGCCGCCACAGATGAATCACTTTTTAACTCTCTCAAGCTCATCCTTAAGTATTTTGCCAAGTCTTTTTATGCCTTCCTTAATCCGTTCAGGCGGCATGCATGAGAAATTGAGCCGCATGGTGTTTTTCCCGCCACCATTGGGATAAAAAGATGAGCCCGGCACAAAAGCCACTCCAGCCTCTTTAACAGCCCTTTCGAATAATTTCTGAGCATCTAACTCTTCTGGCATCCAGACGAACAGAAACAACCCGCCTTCCGGATGTGTCCATGTGAACCCTTCCTTCGGGAAATGTTCCTCCATAGCTTTAAGCATGACATCCCTGCGCTCACGATACACCTTACGGATCCTCTTGACATGGGGTTTAAGGATGCCTCTGTGACAGATATCATAAACTATGTATTGGATGAAGGTGCTGGTGTGCAAGTCACTCCCCTGCTTTGCGATAACCAGCTTCTGAATCACCTGCTCGGACGCAATGATCCATCCAAGCCTCACACCAGGCGCGAGCGTCTTGGAAAATGTGCTGAGATAGATGACATTTTCTTTGTGCAGAGAGATTAACGGAGGCAGATCTTCTCCTTCATACCTTAATTCCCCGTATGGGTCATCTTCTATGATAAAAATGCCATATTTCGCAGCGATTTCAACGAGTTTCTGCCTTCTTTCAAGGGGTAGGGTGGTGCCGGCAGGATTGTGGAAATTCGGCAGCACATAGATGAACTTCACATCTTTGTGCTCTTTTAGCACCTCTTCGACTTTATCCACTCGTGTGCCCTGCTTATCGAGAGGAACAGTGATGTATTTAGGCCTGTATGGGTTCCATGCTTGAATTGCGCCGAGATATGTCGGCTCATCTGTTATTATCGCATCACCTTCGTTTAAAAAGACTTTCCCGACAAGATCAAGTGCCTGCTGCGAACCGTTGGTCAAGAGGATGTTCTCTGGCACGGCCGGGACGCCGTATTTCATCACGGTCTCAGCAATCCATTCTTTGAGAGGGCGATACCCTTCGGTGGGGCCATATTGAAGGGCCTGCTGCCCGTTGTTGGTCAAAACATATTCGCATGCTTCCCTGAACTCCCTGATCGGAAACAGCTCTGGTGCAGGCAATCCGCCTGCAAATGAGATCACAGTTGGATCCTGAGCCACTTTTAGAATTTCACGAATTGCTGAAGGTTTGGCTTCTTTCATTCTATCTGCAATTACTTCTTCCCAGTTTGTTGTGTAATGTCCGTCTAATTTCGTTTTCATATCAAACCTCCATTTGTTCAAATTGATTTATAAAGAATTTGATATTTGAATTCAACGACTGAACACAAAACCGTTGCCTCGCACCTGAAACATAGGTTTTCGACTTCCCCAACCATGAAGAAAATCCTCCGTAAGGCTCAAATAGAAATTCGACACGACATCGAGAGATGAGGGAGTAAATTCAACGCTCGAATTTATTGGGTGCAGATTTCAGGCATCCGAAATGTGCTTCAAATGGGCTTTACATAGCGGTATAATAACCCACAATGATTTTTTGAACTGGATATTTAGTCGGATCAATTTTTATAAAACAAGGAGGTGTGCTCATGCGTAAGGTTGTAGCACTTGTGCTGATAGGTGTAATGTTGTATGGCCTGACAGGATGCGCCACCATAACCATAAATGCTCCCAAAGGTGCAGAGGTGAAACTGGCTCAGACAGGACAGTCAGGCATAGCTGGATGCACTCTGTATGCTCAGAAGCGTTATGTTTATCTGCTGTATGGTCTTGTGCCTCTTGGGGATAACACCACATCAAGCATAATGCCTCAGAAAGGGAATGTTGTCGTTCAGAC